>JANNDZ010000919.1:0-1961 GCA_031378395.1 Pseudanabaena sp. OTE_75_metabat_487_sub | reverse complement strand
GATTGAGCGGGGCAAGACTGTGCAGGAGGATCTGATGCTCGGCGATCGCTTGCTGAATAGCGCCAAAGATATGTGCGAACATCAAATTGTGATTCGTTCGATCTGCGATCGCTTGCAAAGTATGGGCGCAGCGATCGATCCACAAGTACATACTAGTTTGCTCAGGCTTTCTAATGTGCAGCATCTCTATACGCCGATCACAGCCCAAATTGACGATCCTGATTGGCTGATTGCTCTCGATATTTTGCAACAGTTACATCCGACGGCGGCGGTTGGTGGTGAGCCGAGAGATCGCGCAGTATGCTTTATGCAGCAATGGGAAGCCTGCGATCGCGGTTGGTATGCGGCTCCAATTGGTTGGCTAAATGGTAATGGGGAAGGGACTTTTGGTGTAGGGATTAGGGCGGGATATATTCAAGGCGATCGGGCGAGGATTTTTGCTGGTGCAGGGATTGTGGCAAATTCGCAGGTAGAAAATGAACAAAGTGAGACTACGATTAAATTTGCTGCTCTATTAAAGGCTTTGGGTGCAATGTAATTTACATTCTGAATGTATGAGAACAATAGAATCAATCCTAGCTGATATTGATCGACTCAAAGTAGAGCTAGATATTTTGCGTCAATCTTTGGACAATTCCACGATCAAAGAAGCGTTAGCAGTCGAGTTTTTGTATGAAAGTAATCGCATCGAAGGTAATACTTTAACTTTGCGTGAAACTCAGCTAGTCATCAATGAGGGAATGACGATTAGTGGCAAGAGTATGCGCGAGCATTTGGAAGCGATTAATCATAAAGAGGCAATTTTATTTATTGATGATCTTGTTTCTCAAAAGGTCGATTTGTCAGAATATATTCTTAAACAAATTCATGGAATTGTCCTGTATGGTATTGATCGCGAAAATGCAGGAGTTTATCGCAAGTTACCTGTTGCGATCGCAGGAAGTAAGCACTTACCACCACAGCCCTATTTATTACAAGATTTGATGGAGGAATATTTTCGATTTTATAATCAGGAAAAAGATAAGCTGCATCCAGTAGTTTTAGCAGCCGAAATGCATGAAAGATTGGTTACTATCCATCCATTTATTGATGGCAATGGTAGAACTTCGCGCTTAATCATGAATTTAATTCTGTTGCAATCTGGATTTCCCTTAGCAATTATTGGTGGTGATTATGATAGTCGAATGGCTTATTATGATGCTTTAGAAAAGGTGCAGACTGAGAATAATAAAGAAGATTTTATTTTGTTAATTGCTGAAAAGGTTTTATTCGCGTTGCAAAGATATATAAATATATTAAGTCCCGAAAGCGTCAAACAACTACTCAATGATTCGATGTAGTTCAATACAAGCATCATGCATTGATGGAGGTGCGTTGACAGGTAAACCTTGTACACATTGATCAGCTAACTTTTCAACAAATGGCTTACATTCTCCTTGATTTGAAAGTTTTCTATATGCAACAATTTCATCAATAGATTCTCCTGATTGGAGATAATGTATCCAAGTCTCAATATTTCTCTTCGGAACGAATATTGCAATCTTTTCTTTGTGATGACGTTTTTCTACAAGAACTGAGTCCAATTGTTTTATGCGTTCAGCTACAGTACTTTTATCAGCATCTATAACTACTATCAAGCAAATATTGAGATAGTTTTTGCTTCGATGAGCCTTGACTTCTGCTGCGTAACGCTCGCGAACATATTGTTCTCCTGCTTGCTTGCCACTAGGACAGCTTCTATCAATAAACTGTCCTGTTAATCCCTTTTTCTGAAGAAAGTAACGAGCAAAGACATATTGCTGACGATCTTCACACAAAATTACGATGGTTTGCCTATTCTGGGTCATAAAGCCAACCACGCTCTACTAAATCAGAAATTGGCAGTCCATCGTAATTTTGTGTGAAGATCGTCAGCAATATGTCTTTGCTCGTTACTTTCTTCAGAAAAAGGGATTAACAGG
>JANNDZ010000897.1:0-5112 GCA_031378395.1 Pseudanabaena sp. OTE_75_metabat_487_sub | reverse complement strand
GTGGCATAGTCTATGGCTGACTCAGCTTGAATGGTCTGCAGTGTATGTGCCAAGGGTAGAGAATCGTTATGCTCGGTGAGTTGCCCAGATCCCACTGCCCCCAGAGCATTGAAGTTAGCGGATGGTAGTGAGTTGATCGATGATTCCCGCGATACTTGCGTTAACATCGGCGATCGCCCTCCATAATTGCCATAGTTATGATCAAAACTATTGTCAAAGGCAAGCCCTGCGATCGCAAGTGCGCGTTTTACTGCGCGATCTTCGGCTATTTCGAGATCGCTATCCACAGCCGTAGCCGTACCCATGATCGCATCTCCTTCAGAGACGATCGCCCTAAAAGCATGAAGCCCATCTATTTTAGGTAGCATCTCTGTCTGGATACGACCTTGAGGATATTGTGAGCGAAACTGGGCGAACATAAATAGGTACAAAATCAATTTTTTGAGGAGATAATCTGCAAAACAGAAAGTATCTTATAGCAGTTTTTCAACCAGTATAGCTAGCAAACTTATTAGGACAAGAGCTATTAGTGGCACTTTACGCGGCTGCTAGCTCTTGCCTTTTTTGTCTAGGTATCAAAAAAGTAAGCAAAAGGAGGCGTGTAACCAGGAATCTTATTTTCATCTACTGCATCAATCTGGTCGGGATCAAGATATTCGTTGGCGTAGCGCAGATAAACTTTTTCGCTGACAAAGAGATCAAATAGGTCAGGATCGATATGGTTACCCTCCTTCATTTTACCGAGAATTTGCAGACATTCTGTTAAGGTTTTACCTTTTTTATAAGGGCGATCCTTCGCGCTGAGAGCCTCAAAAATATCGGCTATGCCCATCATTCGCGCAGGTAAAGACATTTGTTCGCGGGTCAGACCTTTTGGATAGCCTTTACCATCCATGCGTTCATGGTGACCACCAGCATATTCTGGTACACGACGCAGATTGCGCGGGTAAGGAAGCTTCTCAAGCATTTCAATTGTGACCACAATGTGATCATTAATCGTCTTGCGCTCCTCAGATGTAAGTGTCCCCCTAGAAATATTCAGGTTGTACACTTCATCCTCAGTCAAGAAATTTACCTCCGCACCTTTAGGATCAATCCAGCGATAGGTGGCAATTATTTGCAAGCGCTCTTTGTATTCATCGCTCATAAATTCTCCGCCAATATTACAAATGCGGAGAAAATCTTGATCGCTAGAATATTGGGCAAGTTTTTGCTGAAATGCTTCTTCTAACTCAGGAATGACGCTGAGGTTATCAGACTCGATCGCAGCCATTTTTTGATTGAGAAAACTAATTTCAGCATCCCGCTTTAATATTTCAAAGCGAGTATTGATTAAGTGAATGCGATCAAAAATTGTTTCTAATTTCGTAGCTTTATCGATCACATGCACTGGAGTGGTGACCTTACCACAATCATGGAGTAGACCCGCAATTTTCAGTTCGTAACGTTCCTCCTCATCTAATTCAAAATCCTTAAAAATACCATAATCAGCTTCGCAAGCAGCGTCTGCGATCATCATCGTTAAGGTGGGGACACGGCGGCAGTGAGCACCGTTGTAGGGCGATTTTTTGTCAATCGCTTCAGACATGAGGTTAATAAATGACTCAAATAACTCGCGAAACTGACCGATCAATTTGTTGTTTGTTAAGGCGATCGCGGCTTGGGATGCTAAAGATTCACCGATGCGCTGAGAAACCTTGGAAAATTCAATAATCTGATTGTCTTTAGCCCCTTTGGCATTGATTAGTTGCAGTACCCCAATCAATTCATTCTCATGATTGAGCATGGGTAAAGTCAAAAAAGACTTTGATCGATAGCCCATTTTGGTGTCAAAAGATCTTGTCCCCGCAAAGTCAAATCCCTCAGCAACATAGGCATCAGGGATATTAATTGTTTTTTTGTATAAAGCGGCATGGGCTGCCACCATTGTATTGTTGGGATTGCCTGCCTCATCATAGATAGGCAAAGCGGGAAAAGGGATTGGTTCTCCTAGTTTTGCGCCCATCATGATCCCAAGTGAGTCATTCATGATGATTTCAAATTGGAGATATCTTTTATCTTCAGTTGCTAGATATAATGTCCCACCATCAGCATTTAAGATGGTTTTTGCCCCTCTCAAAATCATCTCTAGCAATTTGGGCGTATTTTTTTCTGCCGAGAGCGCAATACCGATCTCATTTAGCTTTTCGATCAGTTCAAAAGATTCTGTTTTAGTATCGCCCATATCCATAGTTTGCATCCCTATTTGTCAACAGTGTCTTTAATTTTGAAAATGTCATAAGGGGATAGTTTTTTTAGTTTTTATTGGGTTGATTGGGCTGAACCAATATTTTAGGTAAAGGTGGCAAACCATTTTTTTCCCAGAACTGTTGAAATTTTTTGGGCTGAGCTAACCGCCATCCAAATAATAAGATTGAAACTAAAAATGTTGTTGCCAAACCGAATTTCACAAGACTTATCCCAATTTGTCTATAATTCGGATTGATTTTTTGGTTATCTTTTATTTTTTGTTCAGCAGTAGCGCTTGAGCTAGAAGTGCTTAGATATATAGTATCGGTTTGATGTGGAAATTGATTATCTGGTTCAGATATTTGTTTTTGTAAATATTTGATTGACTGATCCACAATTGGTGGTGCTTGATCGGTTCTAGACCATTGTCGGGCAACTGCGGAGGGAATAGCACATAGGTTTTTGGAGTCTAGCTTGGCAATGCGATCGCGTAAAGATATTTCATCAGAGATTAAAACTACACATTGTTTTGGATGAGCATTAGCGACTCCAACGGCACTTTTAGCAACACTGATCATCAATCTTGCCTGACGACTAAGATTTTGGGTAGCTCTAATTACTAAGTCAGCATGTTGGGCTGTTAAGGTTGTAATCTGCCAATTGAATTCTGACGAATTTTGAAATTGTTTTGCGTTTGACTCGTTACCTTCGGCTTTACCATTCGCAATATTTTTAATTTCGATCGCCACAACTTCGGGCAAAAGACATTCCCCTAACTTTGCGATCGCCTGCCAAGTATTTGGATTAGTGGAGACAATGGCGCTAGTTTCGACAAGCAATAGGTAAGCAGATTTAGACATGGCAAAATTTGGATAGCAAGAATATGCAGGTTTTGTATGCAATGGTTCAGCTCTGAGCCATCACACTGAATCGAGAAAAAATTATTTTGTCAATCGAGAGCCTTGCCAATTACCAAAATTGTTGGTGCTTTCCCCAGTCCCGTAGCTACCATAAAACTCTTTACACCCTTCACCAAAAACGAGAATCCCTTTACCCTGTTGTGGTGTTTGCTGTTTGGGAGTTTCTTTCCAGTCAAAGATAATTACATTGTTGCTCAATTTACCAGTTAACTCACCCGCAATTTTGCCGCGTTCAAAATTTGCATATTCGTATTTCCCTGAAACTAGATTTTCGCTCTGCTCTTGCAAAGTCACCTTACCAAATGGCGTTTGCCAATCTCCATTAATTTTTGATTTACAGGCAAGATTGCTATCTGGGGTAGCCTCAGGGGCTGTGAGATACTGCAATCCAAATATTGTCACAATGATGACTCCACCTACTCCCAAAGCAAAAAACAACCAAGATGCTGAGATTGGCGATTTAAAAGGTTTCTTCAGCAATTTTGAGAAGTATTTCAAATCGCCCTCCGAAGAAGTGGTAACTTCTTGATCTAAGCTCTCTACTGCTGGCGAAGTTTCATCTTCACCTTGTGATGGCAATGGCTGCGATCGCTTGTTTTTACTAGACCAAAGTTTTTGCATAGTTGGGGCAAATATTTTACTGCCAATATCTAGTAAGTAGCTACGCAAGATTAAATACAAAACCCTAATATCTTTCTTACCTGCGTAGTGGGCGGTACAGATGTTAGTTCTGGGTTTTTAATTTATGCAAGGTTACTTACTACTAGTATTACATTGTTGCATGATGATAAAACTCGTGCATACCAATCCACTCAGCGATTATGCTTAGCAATGGAGGATGTAGTCGCATTGCTAAGCATCCACGATTGTTAAGTTTTAGATTTTAGGTAACACCATGTCTCAACCTTCGGAAACTGATATTCAACAGATTTTCGATCGCATTGCTCCAGTTTACGATCGCTTCAATGATCTCTTGAGCTTAGGTCAACATCGGATCTGGAAGAAAATGGCATTGCGTTGGTGTGAACCACAACAAGGCGAAAAATGGCTGGATCTATGTTGTGGCTCTGGAGATATGACGGCTTTAGTTGCTCAAAAAGTCGCACCCACTGGTCAAGTGATCGGCGTTGATTTTTCTAAAGAACTATTAGCGATCGCTGCGAATAAAGCCAAGAACTATTTGCCGAAAATCCAGAAATGTCTGACATGGCAAGAGGGCAATGTTTTGAGCCTACCTTTTGCTGAGAATACTTTTGATGGTGCAACCTTAGCCTATGGGTTGCGCAATGTTGCAAATATCCCTCAATGCTTGTCCGAGTTACATCGTGTCTTGAAAAATGGTGCAACTGCTGCAATTTTAGATTTCCATCGTCCTAGCGATCTCTTGACGCAAGCTTTTCAAGATTTTTATTTAGATCGGGTGGTTGTACCCCTAGCTGATCGCTTTGCGATGACTGAGGAGTATGCCTATATTGCACCGAGTCTGGCAAGATTCCCGATTGGTGCTCAGCAGGTGAGACTTGCTAAAACTGCTGGATTTGCGCAGGCAACTCACTACGCGATCGCTAATGGCATGATGGGCATATTAGTTTTACAAAAAGCCTAAAAAAGTCAGTGCTTCGCACTAATTTTTTTTGATTTAGATCATGATTCCCACATATATCTTGCTTTTTGAGTTCTGCGATACCAAATCTTAGTTATCAGTAGCTGTAGATTTGAACATGTTGAGACAATTAGGGATGAGAACATGTCACAAGTTAATCTCGAACGAATTAGAACTCTTCGCCAACAGATTATCGCTGAAACGAGCCATAGTTTTGCTGACTGGAATTTAGTGCAGCAACTCTTAGACGACTTAATGATCAATCATCACCAATATAAACAGTTCGCCATTAAAGAAAATATTGAGCTATATCAATAGCAACATTCATTTTATATACCCAAAAAGTGTGAGGTGGTGCGG
>JANNDZ010000893.1:0-5981 GCA_031378395.1 Pseudanabaena sp. OTE_75_metabat_487_sub | reverse complement strand
ATCGATCCTTGACCATTGCTTGCTACTGGTGAAAGGACTGCAAAGAATTCATCAGGGAAGCTGACAGGGGCAACGTAAAGAGTTACCTTGTTGTCAAAAATAGGGAATTTATAATCAAGAAGACTTAGTGCAAATGAATTGTCTATAAAGGAACTGGCTGGTCCCGGTCCAATTCTGGCAGTGTTTGTTCCTAATAGTGCGGCAAGGCTGCTTGAGTTACCCGTACCTGCTGCGGCAAGGTTGTTGCTTGCTTCGAGACGCGTTCTGAGTAAGTCTTTACCTGTGAAGCTGGTATTGAGGACAAGGCGAGTACGATTGCCTAAAGTAATGTTTGATCTAGCGTTGGTAGGACCGCCACTACCTGCTGTTGCTGAGAAGATAACTTCTCCAGTGAGTTTTGTCGTGGTTGAAAACTGCTGTGCTTCTAGTTTTGCAGTTTTGGCATCAAGAGCATCAACACGACCACGTAAGGTAGCAAGTTCGGCTGCAAATTCTTCTTGAAGCTTTTGTAGGGTTGCTAAATCTTCTTTACTAACTTTGTCAGCTAGTCCAGCGGAAATGATTTCATTGATTTTGTCAAGGCAAGCATTCAGTCCTGCGGCAAATTCATAGCGACTAGTGGCTTGTTTACCTCGATAAGTACTATCTGGATATCCTGCAATACAGCCATAGCGTTCTACGAGGGATTGTAAAGCGGTGAAAGCCCAGTCTGTTGGTTTTACATCACTTAGTTGCGAAACAGATGTGACATTTTGGGCTTGGACTTTTGAAGGGGTTAGTTGAATAGCCTTATAAGCGTCAACACTTGTTGAAGAAGATGTCGTTGTTTCAGCATGACTAAGAGTTGGAGAAACAGACAAAGCTGTTAAGAAAGACAGACTAGCTAAACCGATAGAAGAACTTTTTACATTAAACATCTAGAATATTATCCTCACACTACACCTATCTATAAGCGTAAACTCCTTAGCCTTAGATGTCAAAGGCATATTTGGCTGATACTTAAAATCAAACAAAGGATGGACAGGCTGAATCAACTCTCTATCCTTAAATTTTGACTTTTATTTGGTTAAGCTAGCCAACGTGGTCTTGAGAGTCAATTGATTAAGCGTTTCTAGTTCTTGTTGAGGATGACTGAGAAGCCGCGATCGCATCTCATCAGTTAGTCCTTGAACATTGGTAAAATCTGCCCCTGCAATACTTTCAAATTTTTCAAAATCGGCATCAGTTAGATCGGCAGCGCGGAGGTCAGCACCTGCTAAATTTGCACCATTCAATCGGGCTTTTTGTAAATAAGCACCTGTCAAAATAGCCTTTCTTAAATCAGCTTGAACAAGTCTTGCCCCTGCTAAGTTAGCTCCCGTCAAATCTGCGCCACCTAGATAAGCACCCATCAAATTTGCATTTTGTAAATCCGCATCTTTGAGATTTCCAGTATTAAGTGGTGCACCATTTAAACTTGCGCTTGGCCCGATCGCACCTGATGATTTATAAGCAAAGTTTTCAGGGAAAATAGTCGCGCTGTCATACCTTGCCCCCAATAACTTCGCCTCTGTCAGATTTGCTTTACTAAGATCTGCCCCACTGAGATCGACACGATATAAATAAGCTCCTTGGAGATTGGCTTTTTGGAGGATGGCTTTATGAAGATCCGAACTACGCAGATCGGCTCCACTGAGATTGGCTTCACTTAAATTTGCCAAACTCAGATTGGCGCGGATTAGAGTTGCCTCTTGTAGGTCAGCTTTTTGGAGGTCGTATCCACTGAGATCGATCTGATACAAGTCTTTTTTATTTAAAGGAGTACCTGCTTTGATGGCTGCTAAAACTTCTTGAGCAAGTTTGGACATAACTTTTGAGATTATTAAAATTTTTATTAAAACCTTGAAAAAGTGATCATAAACTGAACTAGCAGTAAAACAAAGAACCAATTTTTTGTGGTGAGGCGAAGCCACGCCACAAAAAATTGGTTCTTTATAGGTTTAAGCAAAAATCTGGATTTTGCGATCGCAATTTACGCTAACTTTCTTTAAAGTAAGCAATGACAAATAATTCTTACAAGGCTTTGCTTTGCAACGCTTTGTAAGAATTATTGAATTTTATTTTTAAGGAGTTGCCCCAGTGCTTGTACCGCCGATGACGATGATGGACTTCTTCAAAAAAAGCGAGGGGGTTTGGTTTATTCACCGCACCGTACATCATTTTGATAGCGTCGCTGACGAATCTGGGGAGTCGAAGATTCATGTCAAGGTGGTTGCAAAAGATGATGATCGAGTCCAAAAAATCTGTGAGTCACAGGACATTGATTTGGCGATCGCCTCCTGTGGTGCTAGCTTTATGTGGCAAGCCCATGAAGAGGGTGGTGCGGAACCAAATCCTGACCACGCCGCAATTTTAGTAGATGTACCAGATGATATGACAGGGCGATCGGGGAAATTATTACGAAATCAAGGCTATGTCGAAAGAATCCCTGTAGTTAGCCGCTATTGCTTTGGTGATGATGGCATTCTGACTATTGATACTGAATATGACAATAATCAGGGGCAAGAGCGCTGCTGGTTTATTACTGATGATTTTCGCGTGCGGGCGAGTACGGTACGCATGAATAACGGTGTTTATTTGATGACCTATTGTTCTGAGCGACGTTGTGTTGGAGAAACAGATTTAGAGGTAATGCTAAAAAGAAACTTGGCAAGGCAAAACTAAGTTCATATACAAAACTCAAAAGAGAGTTGCGGAACTTTATGCCGCAACTCTCTTTTGAGTTTTGTATCTCCACTAAAGTGGCAATAGCCATAACTTATGGAAAAATATTTTAATGCTCGAAAATGATCTGCAACAATGGCTGAAATCAGCGCGACAAGAATCAGCTAAGGGCAACCTCCCAAACTATATTCCCTTGCTAGCTAAGGCTGATCCACAGGCGATCGCGATCGCCATCCAAAAAGTTAATGGCGATCATCTGATGGCAGGTGACTTAGAGTTAACTTTTCCATTAATGAGTGTAATCAAGCCATTTTTGTTGCTTTACTTGCTAGAGACAAAAGGCGCTAAGCAGGTTTTTCAGTTAGTTGATAGTCAAGAAACATCAGAGCCGTTTAATGCGATTCCTGATGGGAAACCCAAAAATTCGATGATTAATAGCGGCGCGATCGCCCTGTCATCACTCTTAGAGTCTAGTGAAACTTTACAAAATTGGCTTAATAAGCGATCGGGCACAGATTTAAAGCTTGATTCGGAAGTTTTAGCTTCAGTACGATCAATTGCTGATCGTCGGAATTTAGCGATCGCCGATCAACTTAAAAATCTGGGAATAATTTCTAATCCTAGTAAAGCTCTTGCGGTTTATGAAGAAATTTGTTGTTTGCGAGGGAATGTACAAGATCTAGCAAAAATTGGCACTTTATTGGTTTATACGCAGCGCTCTTCTAATATTCCTATCGTAATAGAGGTTATGACCAAATGTGGCATGTATGAATCATCCGCAGAATTTGCTCAGAATATAGGAGTTCCTTCAAAGTCCAGTATTAGCGGTGCTTTACTATCGATTATTCCTGATCAAGCAGCGATCTCCTGTTATAGCCCTGCACTTGATGCGACTGGCAATTCAGTTTCAGGACTATTTTTAATCCGACAAATTAAAAACTATGTTTTAGGGTTAGGGCGCGAAGAGTCATAAACCCAAGATCTGTACCGCTCGCTATGCGGGCGGGACAGATCTTGGGTTTGCGTTTAGTGAAAGTCAGCCGAAATATTTGATTAAAAATTGAATTTTTCGATAGTTATTTGCGATCGTGTATATACAGCTACCTTTATCCGATAAAATTAAAAACGCTAAAAAGTTTTATTGGTTGTAAGCAGAGAATAAGTAAATGAGTACCTTTGAGCAAGTTCAAGACATCGTTGCATCACAATTAGGCGTTGATAAAGCCGAAGTTAAGCCTGAAGCTAGCTTTGCGAACGACCTTGGCGCTGACTCTCTCGATACCGTCGAATTAGTTATGGCATTGGAAGAAAAATTCGGCGTTGAGATCCCCGACGAAGACGCAGAAAAGATTGCCACCGTGCAGAACGCCGTTGATTACATTGACAGTAAACAAGCTGCTTAAGCAATTGTTTTAAATAAAAGCTTTGTTGCTCAGCGACAAAGCTTTTCTGTTCTTAAAATTTTTGACATACTGATTCCAAACGAAATGCAAAACCCTCAGCCCCTCTCTCGCGTCGTTGTCACTGGACTAGGTGCAATCACACCGATCGGTAACACGGTCGAAGAATACTGGCAAGGTCTAGTCGATGGCAAAAACGGAATTACAGAAATTACTCGCTTCGATACAACCGATCATGAGTGTCGAGTTGGCGGCGAAGTAAAAGATTTTGACCCTCTTGCCTATGTCCCAGCCAAAGAAGCGCGTCGAATGGATCGCTTTGCTCAATTTGGTGTGAGCGCCAGTATCCAAGCATTACGCGATGCTAATCTGGAAATAACGCCGCTTAATGCGCCGCAGATTGGAGTTTTACTGGGGACTGGAATTGGTGGATTGCAAGTACTCGAAGATCAGCATGAAATAATTCGCACCAAGGGCCCAAGCCGTTGCAGTCCATTTATGATTCCGATGATGATCGGGAATATGGCGGCAGGTTTGACAGCAATTCATACGGGTGCACAGGGTCCTAACTCCTGTACCGTGACTGCTTGTGCGGCTGGCTCTAATGCGATCGGCGATGCATTTCGTTTAGTGCAAAGTGGCTTTGCGCAAGCGATGATCTGTGGTGGTACAGAAGCCGCGATTACTCCTCTTGGCTATGCAGGATTTGCTTCAGCAAGAGCCATGTCTCGCCGTAATGATGATCCTGCGCATGCTTCCCGTCCCTTTGACAAAGATCGTGACGGCTTTGTGATGGGAGAGGGGGCAGGGATCTTGATAATTGAAAATCTGGAACATGCTCTAGCGCGTGGAGCAAAAATCTATGCTGAAATCGTAGGCTACGGCTGTACCTGTGATGCTTACCATATGACCTCGCCTTCTCCCAATGGTGAAGGTGCAGTAAGAGCAATGACTCTTGCCCTGAAGGATGGCGATGTCACTCCTGAGATGGTGGACTACATTAACGCTCATGGGACAAGTACTTCTGCAAATGATAGTACCGAGACTAAGGCTATTAAGAAAGTTTTAGGTGATCATGCCTACAAAGTTGCAGTTAGTTCTACTAAGTCGATGACAGGACATTTGCTTGGCGGATCGGGTGGCATTGAGGCAGTGGCAACAGTTCTGGCAGTGAAAAATAATATTGCACCGCCAACAATGAACTTAGAAAATCCTGATCCAGACTGTGATCTTGATTATGTACCTAACAAGTCTCGTCCGATGACGATTAATGTGGCGACCTCTAACTCCTTTGGGTTTGGCGGTCACAACGTCACGCTAGTCTTCAAAAAATACTACCAATAGCAAGCGATCGCAAAAAAAGCTTCCGCGCAAAGCGCGGAAGCTTTTTGGTATTTCTATGCGTCAATGAAGAGATCTGAGCCTTCTTGGGTGACTGCGAAACTTTTCACATCAGTAGAAGTTTTGCCCATGGCAATCATTTTTTTGGCAACATCGGGTAAAGGAATGCCAACGAAGGACTCTACCCATTCAGTATTCTTACCAGTACAAATTTCAAACTTGGAACCGTGGAATGGACAGGTAATTGTGCCATTTTCAAATTTGCCTTTGGCTAGAGGCAGTCCAAAGTGAGGGCATTTATTCGCGATCGCGCAATATTTATCACCAACTTTTGCGACGATGACAGATTGTCCATTGGCTTTAGTTTTCAGGACTTTACCAGAAATGACATCGGAAGTTGAAGCAATTTTGACTTTAGTCATTTGTTTTGTAGAGTGATGGTTAAGACACAAAAAACTATATCACAAGCCTTGTTTGTCCTTGAATCATGATGAATTGTGACAAAACATAATTGCACAAAGTCATAGCCAACACCTG
>JANNDZ010000116.1:0-3305 GCA_031378395.1 Pseudanabaena sp. OTE_75_metabat_487_sub | reverse complement strand
GCAACGAGCAGTTTGATGATCGTCTTCATAGAGCACCCTCACCTAGCGACGCGAAGCGTCGCTATTCGATTATTCGGGTTTGCTTCTAAAAATTTATGGTTGACTACTTAGATACGTTAATTCCACGTTGGGGGCAAGCGTAATCACATCACCGTTGCATAGATCATGGGAAGAGGGGATCTTCATATGATGGTTAATAATTACCCCATTCACACTGGGCTTACCAGACAGATCCCCATCAATAATTCGGTACAAGTAACGCCCACCTTCCCCAGGCACACGAAGCAATACCGCATGTTGTCGAGAGACAAATCGCGAATAAAGCTGAATATTATTATTCACATCCCGCCCAATCGTATACTTTAAGCCATCAAGTGCGAGTTTTCTACTACCTCTCGCATCAGTGATTAATAGTGTGTGACTAACGTGTGTTTCGCTCATTAGCTCACCAAAAAAAGAAGTAGATGTGGCTTACCAGCGAAAAGTATATGCTACTGGTAGACATTTAGTTTAATCTCGCTCTACTTTACTCTACAAATGGGTTGAATTATAGAGTTTTTATCAAGAGCTAGAGAATCTCTGTAACTTGTTTATTCTTTGTACATTTAGAGAACATACTCCAACTTAAACCTTCAAGTTAATTTTCAAATTAACTTCGGCGCAAGATACAGAATATGTACCTCAGGTGCGAATGTGACAATATCACCATCTTGCAGATCATGGGAAGAAACTTTTTGGATCGCATTTAAAACAATCCCATTTTTACTGAGTTTACCTGAGGCGCTACCATCAATAATCCGATAAGTATCAAGGCGATCGCGATGACGAACTTTCCGTAGAGTCGCGTGATACCGCGAGACAAAATCAGAGTTGAGATAAACGGTGTTATCGGATTCGCGACCGATTGTATATTGATTTTCAACTAGCTGCATCTTGCGAGTTCCACTGTTGTCAGTTACTACCAAAGTGTGTTCACTAGAAAAATTAACGCTAATTTCAGACTCTTCATGAGTTGTAGTTGACATGTTTTTTACAATTACTCTTATTTTATTCGTTTAACTTAATCTGGAGCTAATGGTGAAAGCAAGCACCTTTGGAATGAGGGTAAAATGCTTACATTGATTGACTTTCTAAGTAGCTAGGCACAATTAAATATAAGATCCCAAGATCTGTACCGCCCGCGCAGCGGGCGGTACAGATCTTGGCTTTGGTTTTTTAATTATGCCGAGGTACTTATACAATATTCAATTGAAACTCGCTATATTTCGGAGAAATACTTTAGTGGATGTTACGGAGATCGCACGCCAGACCCAGATTTTATCTCAGCGCCTGAGCATTGCTCAGGAATATCTTTGACATACCTGCGATCGCGGCAAAAATTAGTGACCTAGAGCAAACAGCTGCCCAACCCGAATTTTGGGAGAATAGCGACCAAGCCCAAAAAATAATGCGCGAACTAGATGCGCTGAAATCTTACCTCGAAAAGTTTGAGCACTGGCAGAAAACCATCGAAAATCTGGAAGCGATCGCTGAGTTACTCGCCCTTGAAGATGATCCTGCTCTAGCAAATGAAGCCAAACATAGCCTAAGTCAAATGCTGCAAGAGATGGATCGTTGGGATCTCGAACAACTACTGTCAGGAACCTATGACAAATATGATGCGGTTTTAACAATCAATGCTGGCGCAGGTGGCACTGACTCCCAAGATTGGACAGAAATGTTGCTGCGGATGTATACCCGTTTTTGTGAATCCCAAGGCTACAAAGTAGAGATTTCTGAAATTTCTGAAGGTGAAGAGGCTGGCATCAAATCAGTAACTTTGCTCGTACATGGGCGTTATGCCTATGGCTACCTTGCCCCTGAAAAAGGCACGCATCGTCTTGTCCGAATTTCGCCATTTAATGCCAATGATAAGCGTCAAACCAGTTTTGCTGGCGTAGAAGTCATGCCATTACTCGAAGAAGATGTCGATCTCGAAATTGATCCGAAAGAATTAGAAATTACGACAACTAGAGCAGGTGGCAAGGGCGGTCAAAACGTTAACAAAGTAGAAACAGCCGTGCGAATTACTCACTTACCTACAGGAATTTCAGTCCGCTGTACGCAAGAGCGATCGCAATTACAAAACAAAGAAAATGCTATGCGATTGCTGAAAGCAAAGTTATTAATAATCTCTCAAGAGCAACGCGCTCAGAAAATAGCCGATATTCGTGGGGATATAGTGGAAGCCGCTTGGGGAAACCAAATTCGCAACTACGTGTTTCATCCTTACCAACTAGTAAAAGATTTACGTACAGGTGAAGAAACTACGAATATTCAAAATGTGATGGATGGTGACCTTGATCCTTTTATTCAGTCATATTTGCGGCAACAAAATCAGCCTGTTTGAGTCAATACTTTTAGAGTAAGTACCTCAGGCTTATATTAAAACTCAGATTTAACGCCTGTGCAGTCTGCTATGCAGGCAGCACAGCCTGTGGGTTTTTAATTTTTTGCCCATTACTTAACAGATACAGATTACGTCCTTAGAGTTTTTGGCGATTAATGGCAATTGATTATGAATAGTTGGCATCAGAGACATTCAATTTATTTAAAGCAATTTGTAAGCAAGCAATTTGCAAACGGGCAAATCCAAAATCTAGGTCTAACATCAGCTCAACGCGATGTTAAGAATGATTTCAAAAAATACTTAGGGCAGGGATTAGGCAAAATTAGCTTGCTTGGTCTATGTGTAGTTATAGTCGCCATTGTTGAGCCGATGATTAGTGGTAGTCGCTTATCTGCGGCGGCTGAAACTTGCGTAAAACCATCAAATCTCCAAAACTTTCTCAACAAAGTGTCTCTTGGCGAAGACGAACTTACTCGTTATGCAGCAGCAGCTAATGCGATCGAAAACAAACGTCTAGAGCTTTTTAGGTTGGCGAAAAGTAACCCCGATTGGAGTAATGTCGCTAATCTCGCAGAATCACAACAAACTAAAGTCTGCAATCTCACCAATCCGCCAGAATTTTTGCGATCGCTCTGCGACCAGTTACGCACCTATAGCGAAGAAGAAATTTGCCGCAATGGATTTACCACGAAGGAGTTTAATCAAATTACGCTGGAGCAGAAGCAAAATCCGCGTCTGAGAAGCATAATTCAAGGTAAGCAAATACAACTACGTAGCAGATAGCTCGAAGAAACCATTTAAGAATTATTTTCTAGCACTAAAAGCTCTAAGAGATCCTCCTCAATCTCGCTTTTTAAGGGGGATTGAGAGTAATTCTTGAATAGTTTCTAAGGATCAGAAATTTAATAAAACCCAA
>JANNDZ010000864.1:0-3731 GCA_031378395.1 Pseudanabaena sp. OTE_75_metabat_487_sub | reverse complement strand
GTTTGCTGTTGGCAGACTTGCATCAAAACTAATTTTCATAATGAGAATTGCAGATTAAAAAGATTATTTGCTTCGCCAATTCAAATCTGAAGCGCAACAGGTTCTGATTTGAATTGGCGGTATTCTGTAGTCCACTGAAGTGGACTTGAGTTTTTAGCCCACACACTTGAGTGCAGCGCTACTTCAGAGTAGGGCTACTTGAAAATCTTTGGGGAGAAAGTAAAGGAATAATCTCGTCAGGCTGACCTTTAACATAAGCAGCGAACCTTCTAGATAGTGCTGGCACATAAACAGTTGGGCTGGTAAATCCTGAGAATAGATATAGGTTTTCATGTTCCTTTAATGAACCAACGAGTGGCAAATTGTCACTACTAAAAGCAACTAGACAATTTCTCCATTTTCCCTTTAACGCTCCAATCTTTGGCAGGATTTTACTCACCTGTTCTCGAATAGCAGCTTCACTTTGAATGGGATCGATCACAGCATACGGATCAGTCAAAACACGGCTGAGTTGACCAAATCTGATACGGCGATCGCAGAATTGAATTGCTCCTGCATCAATAGAAGGTGGTGAAAGTTCATATCCTGCGATATCCCAAATTTCTTCTTGGTCAACATTTGCTGTTGCACCTTCTAGCTCGTAGCGCCTAGTATCCGCAGGCATCACCATTGATCGCAATTCTAGATCAGAGGGTTCTGTATCGATTGCTTCGGCATGGGTGTAGTAGATTTTAGATCGAATGCCTGATGCTTTAAGTAGAGCGCGTGACATCGCTCCCGCACAAACAACAACTTGATTACTGCGAAACTCTCCCTGCTCTGTAAGCACACCTACTAAGCGATCGCCTTCGATTAATAAACTATCAACTTTTGCATAGATGATTTCCCCACCTAACTTTTGGAATGCTTGGCTATGGGCAGATACAAAACTATTGAGATTGATATGACCATGAGGAAATAGCAGAGCGCCGCCGATGCCTTTAGGGTTTAACTGAGGTTCGCGATCGCAAGCTTCTTGAGCGTTGAGCAAAGTCGGTGCGATCAAGCAATTGGCATATTGCGCAAGAATCTCTTGTGAATCTGCATCTGGTTCTAAGGTCAATAGTAAATCAATCTCGCGAAACTCTGTCTCTATCCCTAACTCATTAGATAGTTCTCTTTGTCGATCGATTCCCTCTTGACAAAGTTGCTGAGTGACTAGAGTTGTGCCAGCCCAGTATGAGATCCCCCCATAGCCAAGACTGCTGCCGCCCTGAAGTTGTTGATGTTGCTCAATTAGTAATACCGAAAAGCCAGCTTTTTGCAACTCATAGCTCAACGATATACCTGTGATGCCGCCACCAATTACAATCCAATCATGCATTGTTTTCTATCTCATGAAGTTTCATATCTTCTAATATATTCTCTCCAGCACCTTGATGTTGGGTTTTTACCCATTTTAACCGCTTTGGCAAAATGCACATTCTCAGCGTTACGCTGGCAATTACAGGAATCCAATGCAGCATATAAATCATGCCTGAAATAGTTTGCCAGATAGCCGATCGCCATGACATTTGATAGGAGCGTCTCAGTCCAAAAGCCATAGTTACCGAACTTAGGGCAAGAGAGAAGCCTGCGATCGCAGGAAGCATTGGGTTATGTCTCAATACTAATGCTGCGATCGTGTCGGGAATAAAGGCAACTGTCAACAAATATTGGTTGATGTAAAACAGGGAAGCATCAAAGGTTTTGAGAAATCCCATTTTCCCACTTAGGAGCAGATTCCAATAGTCAAGATAGCGCTGAAAACCTCCCTCAGCCCAGCGATTGCGCTGATGCCATAGCTGTTTTGCCGTAACTACACCTTCTTCTTGTACCGCAGGGAAATTCAGACAGGCAATATCCCACTGACACAAATGCAGTCGGATTGTGAGATCGAGATCATCAGTAATCGTTTGCTCATTCCAGCCACCACAATCTTTAAGCGCTGCAAGACGTACAAATTGACCATTACCGCGCAATTCCCCAACGCCCCCAACCCGAATTCGTAAATCCTGCAAACACCAATCAAGAGCCATTTCGGCGGACTGTCCTACTGTCCACCAGTTTTCTGAAGCATTGGCGATCGCCTTGCGTAACTGTGCAGCCCCAATTTTTGGCTGTTGGAATACTGGTACTAGCGATCGCAAAACATCAGCAGGTACTTGAGCATCGGCATCAAACACGCCAATAATATCGCCCTTTGTTAAGGCTAAAACTTGATTTAATGCTCCAGACTTACCGCCTTGAGCATCATCACCACGTCGCAGAGTCTTTAATTGTGGATATTTTTGTTTTAGCAAGGCAAGCACTTCAGTAGTGCGATCGCTGCTATTGTCGTCAACGATCCAGACCTCGAAGCGATCGCTTGGGTAGTCGATTTGGCAAAGATTTCTAACTAAATTGCCAATTACAGCTTCTTCATTTTTTGCCGATGCTAATAATGAGAAAAATGGTAAATCTTGTGAAGATGTTTGCTCTGCATCTATTTCCTCGCCATTTTTGAAATTAGATTCTGGCATGATTGGAGGTAACGGCGGCGCAAATATTAACCGCAAAGCCTGAATGCTAAATAACCCTAACAGCACCCATCGACTCCAAGGGGCAAAATGTAACCCCATCGTCAATCCATAGACAATTGCCATCACAATGATCGTTTTGAGTCTGCGGCGATCGCCCTCTGTCTGAAGGCTGCTACGAAAGTCCGTCTCGTGCATTTGGGGTTTAAATATATTGCGAAATGTTTAGCTTGAATATACTCAGGATACAGCTTTTGATCGTTGGTTTTTAGCAATTCTCAGAACCAAAAAATAGAGTCCTAGCTAAGAGACAACAATATTTTTTGTAGCTTAAGCTACTTTATATCCGCAGAAATCCAGAGCAGACAATCATTTGCAGTAAGAGCTAGTATGGTAAAAGTCAATTCAAACCTAAAACTAATAATTTAATGTTCGGCTTTCTAAAACGCAAATTTCGTAAAAAAATCGCACGTATTGAAATCACAGGAGCGATCGGCTCGGGTACAAGAACTCGTGTACTTGAAGCCCTTGAGTTTGTGGAAGAGCAAAAATTTCCCGCCCTATTACTTCGCATCGATAGTCCTGGGGGAACCGTTGGCGACTCTCAAGAAATCTACGCCGCCCTCAAGCGCATACGCGAAAAAGTAAAAGTCGTCGCTAGTTTTGGCAATATTTCCGCCAGTGGTGGAGTATATATTGGCGTTGGTGCAGATTACATCGTTTCAAATGCTGGCACAATCACAGGTAGCATCGGCGTAATTTTGCGTGGTAACAATATCGAAAAGTTACTCGATAAAATTGGAGTTTCTTTTAAAGTCGTCAAATCTGGTACTTACAAAGATATTCTCTCCTTTGATCGCGAAATCACTCCCGAAGAAAGAGTAATTCTGCAATCATTAATCGACAGCAGCTACAACCAATTTGTCGAAACCGTTGCCGAAGGTCGGAAACTTAGCCCCGCTACAGTGCGATCGTTTGCCGATGGCAGAGTATTTACAGGGGAACAAGCAGTCGAACTTGGTTTAGTCGATCGCATTGGCACTGAAGAAGATGCAAGGCGCTATGCTGCCGAACTTGTAGGACTTGACCCCAAAAACACTAAAGTCTTCACGATTAAGCCTCCCAAATCTTTTGCGAGCAAATTCTTGCCTGGAGGATCGGAGAATGCGATCGCGCGTCTTCAATTTGAAGCAG
>JANNDZ010000859.1:0-4931 GCA_031378395.1 Pseudanabaena sp. OTE_75_metabat_487_sub | reverse complement strand
TAGTTTCGGGGTCGTAGAGATAGTATTCTTCAACCTTGTGACGCTCAAAGAAGAGGAGCTTTCTGCTCATTTCAAGGCGATCATTACTGGGAGAGAGAATCTCGAAAACGACTTGAGGAGCGATGTTGTCTTCTTCCCATTGGCGATAGGAACCGCGATCTCCTTTGGGACGACCGAAAACCACCATGACATCAGGAGCAGTGACAATTTTAGAATGTCCTTGAACGGGATACCAGAAAAGGTCGCCTGCAATGAAGACGTTAGGTTCGTTGATATAGAGTAGATCTAAGCCTTTTTTGATTTCAACGATGAGTTCAAACTGTTTGGTATTGTCTGCCATTGGCTTACCATCGCTGTCAGGGTAGATGATTTCAGGTTTGCTGATTTGACTGACCATGATGGTTGTCTCCTGAACTGGTGTTTGGATTGTTTTGATTATAGTAGAGATTTTTTGATGTAAGTAGCTAGGCATAATTAAAAAATATAACCAAAAGCTGTGGTGTACGCTCAGCGTGCACTACAGCTTTTGGTTATATTTAGAGGATTTGATAGTGGGGATTAGTTGGCGATATGGAAAAATTATGAGTCAGAATAAAAATAAAAATATCGATATGGCAATAAATATGGAAAAAATAATTCAAGATCTGGAAGAGCGCATCCGCAAAGCTCAACTCTCTAATGATGTAAATACACTCGACGAATTGATTTCTAATCAGTTGCAGTTCGTTTTTCTAGATGGATCTGTAGCGTCCAAATCTGATGACTTAGAAGCGCATAGAAATAAATTAGTCATCTTCCACAGCATTACTTTCACTGACCAAATCATTCAAACTTTTGAAAATTTAGCTACTGTAACCGTTAAGGCGGAAATCAGTGGCAATATGAATGGTCAAGACTTTCATGGCTATTACCGATATGGAAGAACTTGGGCGATCCTAAATGGTCAATGGCAACTCATTGCAGGCAACGTGGTGCAATTGCCTGAGTCTCATAAGTAGCTAGTTGCGAATCAATATGATTAATAAAGCCAAAATTTACACCTTATATTTTGCAATTGATGATCTTATAACTTCAATTTGTAAAATCATCAATAATCAAGAAAATTCAAAAAAAGTTCATCCCGAAGAACTTTTTAATAGATTCTGGACTAAAGCCAAAAATAAATATTCTGAGCTAAATTATGATCTAGTATGCGAAATCGGATTGGCTAATTCCAAGGCAGAAGAAGAGTTTGGTAGAATAGCTTCAGCAATAGAAAAATCTTTAGGGAAACTGGGAAATGATAGTTATTGCTACTTAGTTTATTGTCTATGGGTTTCCTTCGATACTGCCATAGCTGAATATTATTTGACAGACCCATCGGCAAACCAACGTGACCTATATTACAAGATTGAAGATAAGTTGAAATTGGCTTCGCAAAAACATCTGACATTGTTTCAATCCAGTATTGAAGAATGGCAAAATATTGATTTGATTATTAAGTCGAGATTGGGAGATTTTTAAAGGAATGTCCAAGGAGATATCCTACTCGCTAGAAACACAATCGCCTAATAAAAAAAGTAGTTAAGCTTTTTTGTTGATTTCTTACTCTCTAAAACAGGCGATCGCCTTTTGGATGATCGCAACAGTCCATCTCCTCAAGGCAATCGCAACTATCTTGAGTCGTGATTTCTAGGCGATCGCATTAATTATCTATCTTCTCAGAGTTTGATGTATCCCGCCGCGCTAAGCGATCTGCTTGATAATCATATTAATCAAATTATCCACCAAATAATCACGCTCGATTGGAATAATGTCTTTCCCTCCCATCATCTCACTCGTCATCAAATAGAAAACCAACGTACCCATAAACATACGAGCAGCCACATCAGGAGCAGGTATATTTTGGCTTGCAAAATACCCAGTAAGAGCGCCGATAATCGGCTTATCCATATTAGTAACAAATGACCTACTCAGTTCAGGGAAACGACCAGACTCACCAATTACAAGGCGGATAAAAGTTATCTGTTCAGAAGATCTAATACAGTTGTCTAGGACTTCGTTAGCTATACGTTTTAAGACAATATGGGCTGGTTCTGAAGATATATTTAGCAAATCTAAGGGGCATTTTGCCCATTCTTTTTCAAGGACTAGTTTCTCCATCAAAGCATTAAATAACGCCTCCTTATCCTGAAAGTGATTGTATAACGTTGGTTTTGACACCCCCGCCGCCGAGGCGACTTTATCCATTGTCGTGCCAGCATATCCCTGTTCTAAAAAAACCTGCATAGCTCCATCTAAAATAGCTGCCGTTTTTTCGGGTCGATTGGGCTGCGAAGGCTTGGGAGATTCCATGAATAAAAAAGTTTAAAGAGGTACTTGACACAAGTTTACTACATCGTTTAGTTTATTAACAAAATAACTTTACTAAACGGTTTAGTTAAGTAAAGAAGTTCACTAAGGAGCTTGTAGTATGCAGGTAGCAAACATCCCTAAAATTCCGAAAAAGATCTTCATCATCGTGCCTCTCGTCCTCCTTGGAGCGTTTGGTACGTTTACTTTGTGGCGATCGCTATCTCCTAGTTCTCAAGCTCAGCCTACTGAAAATACAGCACCTAAAGCCAAGACTGTCACGGCTTTGGGGTATTTAGAGCCACAGGGCAAAGTAATTAAACTTGCCGCGCCTTCGTCATCCAGTGGCGGCAATAGTCGCGTCGAAAAACTTTTGGTTAAACAAGGCGATACGGTTAAAGCTGGTCAAGTAATGGCGATTTTGGATAGTCGCGATCGCCTTGAAGCGTCCTTAGTCGAAGCCGAAGAGCAGGTAAAAGTGTCTCTATCGAATTTAGAAGTAGTAAAGTCTGGTGCAAAACGCGGAGAAATTAATTCCCAGCAAGCGGCGATCGCTCGTATTGCCGCCCAACGCGAAGGAGATATTCAAGCGCAACAAGCAACGATTTCCAGACTTCAGATGGAAGTGCTAAATGCTCAAACAGAATCTCAGCGCTATGAAATGCTCTATACCGAGGGTGCAACCAATGCCTCACTGCGGGATAGCAAGCGATTGGCTTTAGCCGTATCCCAAAAGAATTTGCAAGAAGCTCAAGCCGTAATTAATCGCATT
This sequence comes from Pseudanabaena sp. OTE_75_metabat_487_sub, assembly GCA_031378395.1. GTDB lineage: Bacteria > Cyanobacteriota > Cyanobacteriia > Pseudanabaenales > Pseudanabaenaceae > Pseudanabaena. The sequence goes on along the minus strand of JANNDZ010000859.1, from coordinate 1,828 downwards.
CAAACTACGCGATCGCCTGAATTAAATGAAGCCCAATCTACTTTAGACCGTATTTCTGAAGTTCGGACTGTGGACGTTCTTGCCTCACAAGCACAGGTAGATCGTGCGATCGCCTCGGTGCAACAAGCCAAGGCGCAATTAGATTTAGCCTATGTGCGAACACCTCAAGCGGGCGTGGTACTAGAAGTAAATACCCGTGCAGGAGAATTAGTTTCTACTAATGGCATTATCGAGATCGGACAAACCAATCAGATGCTGGCGGTTCTAGAAGTGTTTGAAGGCGATATTGTCAAAGTAGAGAAAGGGAAAAAGGTAAAACTCTTTGGTGATAGTCTGCCCAAGGCGCTGACAGGTGAAGTGCTCGAAATTGGTGAGAGGGTGCAACGTCAGAATGTTGTGAATTCGGATACATCCGCAAATATTGATGCGCGAATTGTGGAAGTTAGGGTAAAGCTCGATCCTGATTCAGCTAGTCAAGTCAGATCGTTAACTAATCTCCAAGTTACAGGAGAGATTCAACTATGACTTTAATTTTACCTGAGCAAGAAGAACCCAATATTCTATTGCCAGAAGCACCACAAATAAGAGCTAAACAGGGATTTTGGCAGAGCTTCACTCAACGTACTCCCATCGGTTGGAAGCAATTAACCAAGAAAAAAGGCAGATTATTTGTGGCGATCGCGGGAATTGGATTTGCTGACTTACTCATGTTTGCTCAGATGGGCATCCAAGCTGCTCTTTTTGATGGCAATGTTTTACTTAATAAAAGTATGGATGCTGACATTGTGATTCGGAGCGCTCAGTATCGAGATCTATCTCTGGCAAACTCCTTACCGCGCCGCCGCATTTATCAAGTTCAAGATATACCTAATGTCGCTTCTGCGGATGCACTTTACATTTCTACTGTAGTTTGGCGAAATCCTGAAACACGACTCAAGACCCAACTTACTTTGGTGGGTCAGAGTGTGGAAAGACCAGCTTTTAACTTTCCAGAAGTAAATAAAAACTTAGATAAACTCAAGCAGCCAGATACTTTTCTGTTTGACCGCAAAGCTAGAGGTAAATATGAGAATGTTGTCGCCGCAGTGGAAGATGGCAAGATGGTTACAACTGAAATCGATCGCCGTTCCATCAAAGTTGCAGGATTATTTTCTTTGGGTGCGTCCTTTGCCACTGATGGAACTTTGATTACCAGCCAAGAGAACTTTCTGCGATTTTTCCCTGAACGCTCAGCAGGACAGATCACCCTAGGACTAGTTAAAGTAAAGGATGGATCTGATGTTAAACAAGTTCTAGCAGATATTAAAGCAGTTCTGCCTAAAGATACGATCGCCTCCACTAAGCAGGAATATATCGATTATGAATTGGCTTACTGGGGTGAAACAACTCCTATCGGCTTAGTCTTTGGCTTCGGAACAGCAATGGCTTTTGTGGTCGGCATTGTGATTGTGTTTCAGATTTTATCTACTGATGTCAACGATCACCTTGCAGAATATGCCACCTTTAAGGCGATGGGCTATGGCGATCGCTTCATCGTTTTTATTGTCTTAGAAGAAGCGATGATCCTTGCCATATTAGGATTTATCCCAGGGTTAGGTTTAGCGCTTGCCCAATACGCCGCGATTCAGAACGCTGCAGCTTTGCCGATCGCGATGACGTTTGCAAGGTTCTCTTTTGTGTTTTTCCTCACCTTGGTTATGTGTGGTGTATCAGGGCTGATTGCAATCAGAAAGGTTCAGTCTGCTGACCCTGCTGATATTTTTTAAGAATAGAAAGAGTGTAAGGATTACTTGCTATTGCCAAAAATCCTAAGAGATCCCCCTCAATC
>JANNDZ010000297.1:0-7589 GCA_031378395.1 Pseudanabaena sp. OTE_75_metabat_487_sub | reverse complement strand
GGAGATAACCACACTATGGCTCGGATGTACTACGACACGGACGCAAATCTTGAATTTCTAGCAGGTAAGACAGTTGCAATTATCGGCTACGGTTCTCAGGGTCACGCCCATGCCCTTAACCTAAAAGAAAGCGGCGTGGATGTCATCGTGGGGTTATATCAAGGCAGTCCCTCATGGCAAAAAGCAGCATCAGAAGGTCTAACTGTAAAGACTGTTGCAGACGCATCGGCTGCTGCTGACCTAATTATGATTTTATTGCCTGACGAAACTCAAAAAGCAATCTATGCTACCGAAATCGCTCCAAATCTCAAAGCTGGCAATACCCTAGCCTTTGCCCATGGCTTTAATATTCACTTCGGACAGGTCGTCCCTCCTGCGGATGTCGATGTGATCATGGTTGCACCTAAAGGTCCTGGACACTTGGTGCGTCGCACTTATACCCAAGGTCAAGGCGTTCCTGCTTTGTTCGCTGTGTATCAAGATGCAACTGGACAAGCACGCGATCGCGCGATGGCATATGCCAAGGGTATCGGCGGTACACGCGGCGGTGTTCTCGAAACAACTTTCCGTGAAGAGACTGAAACCGATCTATTCGGCGAACAAGCTGTACTTTGCGGCGGATTATGTGCGCTGATCAAGGCAGGCTTTGAGACACTTGTAGAAGCTGGCTATCAGCCCGAACTCGCTTACTTCGAGTGCTTACATGAAGTGAAGCTGATCGTGGACTTGGTTGTTGAAGGCGGTATGTCGAATATGCGTTACAGCATCTCGAACACGGCTGAATATGGCGATTACACACGCGGTCCTCGCATCGTTAATGAGCAGACTAAGATCGAAATGAAGAAAATTCTTTCGGAAATTCAGTCTGGTCAATTTGCCCGTGAGTTTGTCCTCGAAAATCAAGCTGGTAAACCAGGCTTTACAGCAATGCGTCGTCAAGAAGCAGAGCATCAAATCGAATCTGTCGGTAAAGACCTCCGCGCTATGTTTAGCTGGTTGAAGAAGATCTAGTCTCATCGGTTAAACAAAAAAAGCGGCACAAAGTGCCGCTTTTTTGTTTAATTAGTTTCCGCAGGAATTGGCGGATTATAGGGTGCGTTTGGCTTATTTTTGATTTGCTTATAAGCCTCAATCGTTTTCACTGCCAGAGGGGCTGCGATCGCACTACCACCACCACCACCTGCATTCTCTGCAAAAACAGTCACCACAATTTCGGGCTTCTCATAGGGTGCGTAAACCGTAAACCATGCATGGTTTGGTCTGGGAGGATCTTGGGCAGTGCCAGATTTACCAGCCATCGCTATTTCCGATGAATTTAGCGCTGCGGCTGTACCGAACTCAAATACAGATCTTAAAGCCTTTTGCAATGCTGCCAAATTTGATGGCGATATATTAAGAGATTGTCGCCATTCCCTTGCATCATTGTCTTCCAAGAGCAAATGCGGTCTAATTTTAAATCCACCATTAGCAACAGCAGCAGTCATCATCGAAACTTGCACAAGATTGGCTTGCACATCGCCCTGTCCAATTGACATATTCAGAGTATTGCCAACATACCAAGGCTCACCAATTACTCGCTTCTTCCATTCTTCGTCTGGAACCGTCCCTTTAGTTTCTTCCTCTTTAATTTCAATACCTGAATATTCTCCATAACCAAATTTATGCGACCATGCGGCAAGATCTTTCTCGCCCACTCGCATACCTACCTGCCCAAAGAAAGTATTGCTGCTATATGCCATCGCCTCATAAAAACCAATTGTGCCAAACCCTGCTTTATTGTGATCCCAAAATTGAAAACCACCTATATCCAGATAGGGATATGTCGCAAGCACATCATTTACACCGAATTTGCTGGTTTCTAAACCTGCTGTCATCGTCACAACCTTAAACGTACTAGCGGGGGGATATACCTGTAAGACTCGATTAACAAAGGGATGATCTTTTTCTTGCAGGCGTTTCCAAGTTGCATCAGAAATCTTGCCCGAGAATAGATTTGGATCAAAGGCAGGATGACTAACCATGGCGAGTATTTCCCCATTATTAGGATTCATCGCGATAATCCCGCCTTGTTGCTCTCCTAAAATCTTTTCAACTGCTTTTTCTAAATCAGCGTCAATTGTCATTTTGACGGCGTTACCTGCTTTTGGGGGTTTCTGACCTAAAATTCGCAGCACCTTACCAAAAGCATCGACTTCTACCTGTTGTCCGCCCCATTCTCCACGCAGCTGATTTTCAAAGGCATATTCTACTCCTGCTTTACCAATCACATCCCCAGGGCGATAACCTTTTTCGCGTAATTTGGGTAACTCTTCAGCAGTTAGTTCTCCTGTATAGCCTAGTACATGCGCCGCTACATCACCATTGGGGTAATAGCGCACAGCTTCAGCCTCAACTTTTACACCTGGTAATTCGAGGCTATGCTCAGAGAGAACAGTCACAAGTTTGGGGCTAATCGACGTAGAAACTCTTACTAGGCTTGGAGAGTTATAGCCTTCCTGTTCCAGCTTATCGGTAATTGTCTGAGCCGAAACACCAATTAACCCAGCTAGACGCTTAATAATTGGCTGCCATTTGTCCTTGGGTTGAGCGATCGGCCATAGATAAATTACATGCGCTAAGCGGCTTGAAGCTAAGATATTACCTTTGCGATCAAACAGCCGACCTCTTTCAGGTGGTTTCGCAATTAATCTGATCCGATTATTCTCAGCAAGTTGTTGATTGCGATCGCCTTCAATCAGTTGTAAGTAAAAAAGTCGTCCACCTAAAATCCCGATTAGTACCAATACACTTAGCAAAAATAAAATAGCCGCTCGCATCCCTTTTCCCATCGTGCGGGTGTTTTCAGTGGGATTAAAAGGTGAAATTTGTCGTTGCGTAAAAGTCATATTGCTTAGGAAAGATTTTAAGAAAGATTTTTTCGCTAGAATAATAGATAGATCTATTGTATGGCGATCGTGAATTTAATTAATTCCATTGCAAGTTTAGTGGACATTTTTGTTGTTCACGAAGCGCAAAAGCAAGCTACAGCAGTCTTTCAGAGGAGTTGAAAGTCCGTGATTGTGACACCTGTACGTCCTGTAGGACGAAAGTGGAGAAATCTTAGTTTTACTTCAACGCTCTATCTTGCCCCAGTACTAGACCTGTTGCTTGACGAAGTACCGTCAGAATGGCAGCCAGAATTACGCTTGGGTTTGCAAGAAGCATTAGTCAATGCCGTAAAACATGGAAATTCCCTCGATCCATGCAAGCAAATCACTGTTAAATTTTCGATAGTTTCGCAAACTTATTGGTGGGTGATCACTGATCAGGGTAATGATCTGCAATCCTCTGGCGGCTCAAAAGATGATCCCACGCCATGCCATGACTTGGAATGTGGTCGAGGCTTTTACATATTACGAAAGATTTTTGAGCATGTACATTGGGATATTGGTACACATCGTTTGACATTGTGTAAACGAATTGATCGATCAAGTAAACCAATGATTTTTTAGTTTTATTATATCAATTAGAATTTGGAGAATGCTTAGCCTTCTCTCGATAAATTTTTTACTACATTTAAATAGCTAAGCGCAATTAAATACGAAACCCATCAACTTTACCTCTCGCACATCGGGCGGTATAAAGTTGACGGCTCAGTGATCCAAGGTTGGTTTTCTTAAAAGCCTATAGGCTAAGAAAAAACCAGATTGGTTTCGTAAGTAGAATTGCTGGTGATAAATATCAGAATTTGTTTTCCTAAAGACAAAATCGTATATTTAATAACATAAAGTTTAAGATAAGGTTATGCAGATCTTGGTAACTTCTTTAGCTAGGGCGAAATTAAACGTATGACTCCGATGACATTATTAGCTGAAGCTCCAGTAGAACGTTTAGGTCATCCGATTGATGATGAAATAGCTTGCGTAAACTTGCGGGAATGTAATGCGGTAGTAGATGTATGGATTCCAGACTGGCTTAGAGTTAGTTGGGAGAAATCGCAAGGAGGGGAAAGTCTAGATAATGAAGATGTCGTTGGTCGAGCCTTGGATTTTGCCTATAGACTCCATGATGGTCAATGCCGTGCATCGGGAGAGCCTTACATATTACATCCGATCGCAGTTGCCGCAATTCTAAAAGATTTAGGTGGCAGTAATGCGATGATCGCCGCAGGTTTTTTGCATGATGTGGTGGAAGATACGGAGGTATCTTGTGATCAGATCGAAGAAATGTTTGGGAAAGAAGTACGACAATTGGTTGAAGGGGTCACCAAATTATCGAAACTGAGTTTTGAGAGTAAAACTGAAAGCCAAGCCGAAAACTTTCGCCGCATGTTTCTGGCGATGGCTCAAGATATTCGTGTAATTATCGTGAAGCTTGCCGATCGCTTGCATAATATGCGAACGCTGGAACATTTACGTCCTGAGAAACAAGTATTAATTTCTAGAGAAACGAGAGAGATTTTTGCGCCTTTAGCTAACCGTCTGGGGTTAGGGCAAATTAAATGGGAATTGGAAGATATTGCTTTTAAGTATATTGAGCCAGATCAGTATCAAACGATGGTGTCTCTAGTTGCCGAGACCCATGAGGATCGCCATGAGCAGCTGACAGAAGTGACACGAGTGTTAGCCGATCGCCTAAAGTCAATGGAAATTGATGATTTTGAAATTAGCGGTAGACCAAAGCATCTGTATGGCATCTATCGCAAAATGGAACGTCAAAAGAAACAATACAATGAGATTTACGATATTCAAGCGGTTAGAGTAATCGTCAATACCAAAGAAGAATGCTATCGAGTTCTTGCGGTTGTCCACGATCATTTCTGTCCGATTCCTGGTCGGTTTAAAGATTACATTGGTTTACCTAAACCAAACCGCTATCAATCTTTACATACGGCGGTAATTGGACCAAAAGGACAGCCTGTAGAGGTACAGATTCGCACTTGGGAAATGCATCACATCGCAGACTATGGAATTGCGGCGCATTGGAAATACAAAGAAAGTAATTCGACTAGCAAGCCGCTTAAGGGGGACGATCAAAAATTTACTTGGCTGCGTCAGTTGGTGGAATGGCAGCGCGAATTGAAAGATCCTCAGGAATATCTTGATAGCGTCAAGGAAGATTTATTTGATAGCGAAGTCTATGTCTTTAGTCCCAAGGGAGATGTGTATTGCTTGCCACGAGGCTCGACACCTGTAGACTTTGCTTATCGCGTGCACACTGAAGTTGGCAATCATTGCTCTGGTGCATTGGTAAATAATGTGATGGTTCCTTTGCAACGTCCGCTTAAACATGGCGATATTGTCACAATTCTCACCCAAAACAATGCCCACCCCAGTACCGATTGGATTAATTTTGTTGCTACTAATTCGGCAAAAAGTAGAATTCGGCAATGGTTTAAGCGATCGCGCCGTGATGAAAATCTTGCATTAGGTCGCAGTGCCTTAGAACGAGAATTGGGCAAAAATGGTTTAGAAGCTTTGCTCAAATCTGATCAGATGCAAAAGCTTGCCGAGCGCTGTAATTATCACAATGTTGAGGATCTGATCGCGGGTATTGGCTATGGGGAAACTTCAGTTAATTCTGTAGTTAACAAACTGCGTGAGAATCAACACAATGATCGTTATTTCAATCCTCAAAAGTTTGAAGCACGTCATGAACCTGCTCATAGCAATAACTCCAAGTCGCCAATTTTAGGGTTGGAGGGTATGGTTTACTCGATCGCTGGCTGTTGCACTCCATTGCCTGGAGAACCAATCACGGGTGTTGTCGCGTTAGGTAGCAATCGGGGCATTACGATCCATCGCAATGATTGCAATAATTTAGTTAATATTCCTAGCGATCGCTTGTTGCATGTAGGTTGGAACCAGCACAAAGAGAATGATCATGTGCAAACCTATCCCATTGATATTCGGGTAGAAACAATTGATCGTGTGGGTGTACTGCGAGATATTTTGACTCGTCTATCAGATAACAAAATTAATGTCCGCAAGGCAAATGTGCAAACCAAAAAAGGTAAGGCGGCGATTATTGACTTGAGTATTGATATTTGCGATCGCCATCAATTTGATCGGGTTTGCAGTCAAATCAATAAAATGTGCGATACCCTATCTGTCTCGCGCCTTGTCACTGAATAATTCAAACAAATTTCTTTCCCCTCAGGGAAAAGAAATTTGTTTCTATGCCATTTCATAGAGGTAATAGAAGTCATGAACTTTCAAACTATCGATCTCAGTCCAGTGATTACCCTGACTCGCGAAGATTTCGTCAAGCTCTGCGCGGCAAATCCTGACATGAAACTAGAGCGTACAGCCAAAGGAGAATTAATCGTTATGTCACCAACAGGTGGAGAAACTGGCAGTTTTAATTTTGATCTCAATGGTGAACTTTACCTATGGAATCGGGAGCTTAAATCAGGTAAAGCTTTTGATTCATCGACAGGGTTAAGTTTGCCGAAGGGTAGCGATCGCTCTCCAGATGCTGCATGGATTTCTCTCGCAAAATGGGAATCGCTCACTCCTGAACAACGAAAAAGTTTTTTGCCTCTTTGTCCTGATTTTCTGATCGAGCTTTTATCGCCAAGTGATTCATGGAAACAGGGAGAAGTAAAGATGCAAGAATATATGGACAATGGCTGTCTTTTGGGCTGGTTAATCGCGCCTAAACTGAAACGGGTTGCTATCTATCGCCAAGGACAACCAGCAGAAATTTTGGACAATCCTAAAACTCTTGATGGTGAGAATGTACTGCCAAATTTTGTTTTAGGAATTGGCAGTATTTTCGGCTGGGATTAGCGTTTTGGCAAAACACAGACTCTAAATTTTAAGATTGCCACAAGGCAAGTCCACCAATTAGTCCTAAATCGTTAGAGATGATCGCCACATTTGTTGGTAACTCCACAAAAACTAAGCGAGCATTACCACCACCGATATAAAGTTTGTTGTAATTAAATAATTTGTAGAGGGTGGTGATCGCGTCCAGTAATCTCGAATTCCATATTTCTATACCAACTTGCTCAAGAGCCGCTTGCCCCAAAAGATCTTCGTAAGTATAGCGATCGCACCAAATATGTTGACCAAGTTCCAGATTTGGCAGCAGCTTACCATTGAGGAATAGCGATGATCCAAAACCAGTCCCTAGGGTAATGACTAACTCTACGCCTTTACCTGAGATCGCTCCACACCCCTGTAAGTCAGCATCATTAGCAATTCTAATCGGTTTATCTAATTGATTTTGCAATACCTCAGCTAACGGAAAGCCGTCCCAGTCAGTGTGTAAATTAATCGCGCCTCTTGTTACTCCATTTTCGACAACACTAGGAAATCCAATCGAAATTCGATCATATTCACCCTGTTTGTTGATCAAATCGACTAATATCGCCACGATGGCATCAGGAGTGGCGGGATGGGGCGTATGAATAAGCGATCTCGCTGAGGCGTTAGTACCATCATCTTGCAATATGATTGCTTTGATACTACTTCCACCCACATCAATCGCTAATTCATACGCCCCATCCCGCCACTCCTGAACCATCGTGGCGATATTAGTCGATTTGATCAACAAACAGGGTGAATATGATCGAATTTCGATTGGATTTCCTAGTGTTGTCGAAA
>JANNDZ010000829.1:0-2894 GCA_031378395.1 Pseudanabaena sp. OTE_75_metabat_487_sub | reverse complement strand
TGGAAAGACAAGGGCGCTTCTATCGTTTTGAGTCTTAGAACTTTGAGCTATACCAACAGTCGATGGCAGCAATTCTGGGATAAAATCAATCGCTATGGCTTCTCTCTCTAAATTAGTACATCAAATTCTGGTCACACCCATGCGATCGCCTAATAAAAAAGCAGTCCATCAAACAGGCTGCTTTTTTGTTTACTTACTAACTCGAAAAGGCGATCGCTTAAAAATAACTTGTAATTTCTATTACAATGAGAACAAAGACCCGCAATTTTTATCGCTCCCATCGCGATCGCAATAGTAAATTACTATCTGGTCTAGGCTCCAAAAACATGAGTGCAAATTCACCTATAAACCCACAATCCAACCTCCCGACTAACTTTTTACCAGTCTTGCAAGATCGGCTGCAAAAATTCCTTGATGAGAATGAAGCTAGAGTTGATCAAGCCCACGCTCAGATCGTCCATGCCAAGGCGCTCTTAGCAAGCCTAGCTTCCGACACAATAGCAATTGGAAATCAAAGCGATCGGCATAAAACATCGAGTCGTCCACCTCGAAAAACACCAAAAACCAAAAAGCGCCCATCTCTATTCGGCTCAGACAAAGACAAGATCTTGATTGGCAAAAAATTTGATGAGCCTTTGACAGAATTTCAGGATTATATTTGATGAGTGCTTTTTTACTTGATACACATTCGTTGATTTGGTTCTTTAAAGGCAATACTCAACTAAGTCGCAAAGCTAAAAAAATAATTGATAACGAAGAAAATATTAAATTTATAAGTATAGTTAGCATATGGGAAATGACGATCAAGCAAAGCAAGGGAAAGGAGTTTTTAGATCTAGGAACAACAGTCGATGAGTTTGTTAGACAAAAACTGATCTATCAAGATTTTCAGATTCTTTCTGTTGACTTAGCCCATTTAAAAACCCTATCAGAACTACCAATTTCAACACATAAAGATCCATTTGATCGCCTTTTGATTTCTCAATCCATTTCTGAAAAGTTACCAATAATCAGTTGTGATGGAAAATTTGAAAACTACCCTGTCGAAAGAATTTGGTAGCGAACAATATTACGATCGCCTAATAAAAAAGCAGTCCGTCAAACAGGCTGCTTTTTTGTTTGCTTACTCACTCGAAAAGGCGATCGCCTGAAAAGTACAACCAAAAATATCTGATAAAATATAGCTAATGATAGTTATAGGCAAACTTAAAAACCTATACATCAGGAGCAGACAGAGCATGACCGTCACCATTCCCATCAAATCTATTGACCTACGACATGGTAGCGCGATCGCCATTCACTCTTTGAGTTGGCGTGATTGTGAAGACATCCTTAATGAGCTAGGTGAAGATCGCCATACTCGCATTGCATACTATCAAGGCACTTTAGAAATTATGTCCCCATTATCAAGACATGAGCGCCCCCATCGCATCACTGGCAATATTGTCAAAGCAATTTTAGACGCGCAGGGTCGGAATTGGGAAGATTTTGGCTCAACTACCTTTTATCGAAAAGGAAGTGCTGGTGTTGAACCTGATACTTGTCTGTATGTTGCTAATTCAGCTTTAGTCCGCGATTTTCAGGAACGGATTGATGTGGATATTTATCCGCCGCCTGATTTGGCGATCGAGTCGGATGTAACTTCTAAGACCTTATTATCTGCTTACGGAGCGATCGCCGTGCCTGAAGTTTGGATTTATCGTAATGATAGTTTGCGGATATTTTTACTAACTGATGGACATTATCTAGAGTCAGAGAGTAGTCTGCTTTTTCCAGATATGGCAATCAAGACATTGATTCCACAGCTTGTAAATCAGGCGATCGCGATCGGCACAAGCGCCATGTTAAGAGAGTTTCGTAAATCTCTAATAGGAGTATGAAAATGACTACAGTGATTCAATCGCCAGTGATAGAGACAGTCACATCACAGCGAATGACATTGGCAGAATTTTTGGCAAGCCCTGAGTCGGATCAGAATTATGAATTTATCGATGGTCAAGTCATAAGAAAAATGTCGCCAAAAAGATTTCATGCATCTTTACAAGCAGAATTATTGATTTTTTTGCGAACTCTGTTTGAGGGTAAAGGTTATGTTTATCCTGAATGGGGGATAGTGCTAACACGCAACGATCAAGATTGGTGTCCCGTGCCTGATTTGACCTACATTTCGATAGAACGATTGCCTAATGATGTCGGTAATGAAATGTGTCCAGTACCGCCTGAATTAGTAATTGAGATTATGTCAGAAGGACAGACTTTTAAGGAATTTGTGGCGAAGGCTGGTGATTATTTAAAGGCTGGGATATTGCGAGTATGGGTTATCGATCCGATGAGCAGAACTTTCACGGTGTTCTATCCCGATCGCCCTCCAGAGAATTATCAAGGCGATCGCCTATTAACTGATGAGTTATTCCCAGATTTAGCAGTGACGGCCGAGCAGTTTTTTGTAAAAGCAAGAATTTGAGAATTAGAGACAAGTAATTATGGTAGCAACGTATATTGCTTCTGAAATTATTAGCCATTAGGCAATTCACCAAAGCGATCGCGGTATTGCTGTAATAAAGCTTGGGCTTCAGCGAGTTTTTGAGTTACTTGGTTGGCGCGATCGCGTTCTTGCTCTAATAGTTGATTAACCTCAATGTATGAGTAAAATTTTGTGCCGTCAGGTTTGTAGAGTTGGAGGCGACCTGTGGATGTGTCAAAGCGGACTTCGAGGCGAGGACTTGTCCAGTTATCGGATTGGGCGATCGGTTCTAGTCCTTCGCTAGTGCGAATCCAGATGTCGAGAAAGTTGGTTTCGGGGTCATAGAGGTAATATTCTTCGACTTGGTGGCGATCGAAGAAGAGAAGCTTTTTGCTCATTTCAATGCGATCGTTACTGGGAGAGAGAATCT
>JANNDZ010000814.1:0-1950 GCA_031378395.1 Pseudanabaena sp. OTE_75_metabat_487_sub | reverse complement strand
GCTCAACCCTACGACATCGAGAAGGGTGCTGGCACGATGAGTCCGCATACATTTTTGAGAGCGATCGGCCCAGAGCCTTGGAGCGTAGCCTATGTTGAGCCATGCCGCCGCCCCACCGATGGACGCTCTGGACAAAATCCTAATCGCTTACAACATTATTATCAATTTCAGGTAATTCTCAAGCCATCACCCGATGACGTACTGGATCTATATCTAAACAGCCTTAAACATCTCGGCATCGATCCTGCCGATCATGATGTCCGCTTCGTCGAAGATGATTGGGAGTCACCGACCCTCGGCGCATGGGGTGTTGGTTGGGAAGTTTGGCTAGATGGAATGGAAGTTACCCAATTCACCTATTTTCAGCAGGTTGGTGGCTTAGACTGTCGCCCAGTTTCTGCGGAAATTACCTATGGACTAGAGCGTCTCGTCATGTACTTGCAAGGGGTAGATTCAGTTTACGACATTGTGTGGCGATCGCACCCACAGTTAGGCGACATCAAATATGGACAAGTACATCACCAAGGTGAAGTTGAGCATAGTGGCTACAACTTTGGTAACTTTGGCGGCAAGCCACAAGATTCAGATTTGCTGTTTGAATTGTTCTTACAGTACGAAAAAGAAGCAGGACATTTATTAGAAGCTGAACTTGTATTACCAGCCTTTGATTATGTTTTGAAATGTTCACATTCCTTTAATTTGTTAGATGCGCGGGGTGTAATTTCGGTAACCGAGAGGGTGCGCTACATCGGACGGATTCGTAATTTAGCACGTCAAGTTGCCAAGCTCTATTACGCCCAGAGGGAAGCGCTAGGCTTTCCTTTAGGTGCTGAAGCCGCACTAACCATTTAAAGAAGAAATATTAAAGAAGAGATAGACGTTTTGCGTCTCTTTCTTCTTTTGTAAGCCATTTTGAGAAATGGTGTCAATACTTTATGTCCTGATAATGACCTGATGTAGTAACTCACCATACGCAGATATAATTCCTGCGATAGCTGAGTTTTTGGGTTGGCACGGGGGCACAGTACCTACAGAATATAAAGTTTTCAGGTAGGGGCAACCACGGGGGTATTGCCCTGCTACGCTAGCAGCAAGAGGTCTACCATCTAAGTTCCACGTAACATGAAGATACCCACTTTTTCAATCTTTGCTAAGTCAAATCTAATTGATTGGTATCATCCAAACTTAATCATGAAATTTGAGTATGATTGGATTAGTATTTCTTGCTATAACTACCTATGCAACTTGCTTCAGAACAACGTACAAAACTTGACAACTCCGATGATGCGCTGTTCTATGACTATCCGCGCTTTGTCACCCATGTAGACGATCGCTTTATTCAGCAACTTACAGAGCTTTATCGTCAACGCTTACAACCAAATACACGCATTCTCGATCTGATGAGTAGCTGGGTGTCGCATTTGCCCGACGAAATGGAATTTGCTCATATTGAAGGACATGGACTCAACGCTGAAGAGTTGGCTCGCAACCCACGTCTAAATCATTACTTTGTCCAAAATCTCAATAAACAGCAATTGTTGCCCTTTGCTGATCGCTCTTTTGATGCGGTGTTGAATACAGTCTCAGTGCAGTATTTGCAATATCCAGAAGCTATATTTGCGGAGATTCATCGCGTTCTAAAAGTTGGCGGTATTGCGATTATTAGCTTCTCCAATCGAATGTTTTATCAGAAAGCAATTCAAGCATGGCGTGATGCTGAAGCAAGCGATCGCACTAAATTAGTATTTAAGTATTTTGCCTCAGTTCCACAAGGTTTCACCCGTCCTGAACTAGTAGCCAATGTGCCACCTAGTTCTCCTTTTTTAGCGATGTTTGGCATGGCAAGTAGCGATCCGTTTTATGCTGTAGTGGCAACTCGTTGTGAAATATAGCGCTATGCGCTGTAGTAAAAACCAAATTTTTTTAAAAGTGTTGCTTCGCAATACTTTT
>JANNDZ010000794.1:0-2678 GCA_031378395.1 Pseudanabaena sp. OTE_75_metabat_487_sub | reverse complement strand
CACACTAATTTTTTTAATACTGCAATATGCTGTACTCACCCTGAGGTAGCAGTAATGTTGACTCGATTTGACTCTTGACTAATGGGCTGACATATTCAGCATTATTTAGACATTCAATCAAAAGCTTATTAGCATCATGATATGTACGCAACAGATTAAGTTGGTTCTCGCTGAATTGCCATTCTTGAGAACTTTTACGATGCTGAACGATTAAGTTTCGTAATTTTTTTGACCAATCTAGCCCCTTGGCTTGCCACCACTTTGCAAAAGTTTCTCGATTCTTATGGGGATCAGGAAATTTCTGACGTAAAAACTGTAATCCCCTATGTAGATCTGGCTCAAGTGTACAAGCAAGCTCTATTACAGGGTGATTAGCAAAATATAAAGCTAAGTCAAGATTTAAAGCTAGATTAATCGTGTAATCTATGTCAACCTCAGTTTCCATCGTATTGTCTATACCCATTGCTTTGGTGCGAGCCCGTTCCAAAGAGCGAGAATGGGCTATATCTAGCGCACGAGCGCGGTCAAGCGATCGCGTATTTTCTAAATCAATATCTAGGTATAAAGCCCGAATCGTGACCGCTTTATATGGGGTTTGAATTTGGATTGACTGCTGATTCACCCATGTCAGAAATGACTGCAATTGCGGATCTTGACTGACTAAGTCATCAATTTTACGTTTCATCATCTTCAACATGCGATCAGCTTGTTGAGAAATGCTTACGGTCATCACGATCACACCATGCCAACGCTTAAGATATATTCGCTCTAGGAGATATTTTTGGGCAGCATTGGGATTGCTGTTAGCAATCCGATAGGCGGCAAGATAGTCATGCAGAGTCGTGTGAGCGAGTGAGTAAATTCCTTTCGCACATTCAACTAATAGGCTATGTTGCCACTTGAGAATCTGGAAAATCTGATCATGATTGATCGCTAATTTAGATAAGTTGCGACTAGCTCCTATACAAGCCTGAAAGTCTTCCTCCAGTTGATTGTTTTGCCACACATAGCCATGCCGATCAAGTGACACGATCGCCACATAAGAGAGTAAATCTAGTTTCTGAGAAGTTGATAAGGTTCGATTTGATGAACTAGGTAAACATTTAGTTTGCTCCCATTTGGTCAATAGTAGATTCAAGATTTCCTGATAAAAGTTTGTTTTTAGAGAATCACAGTTGTTAAAGACAGTACAAAGATAGGTGAGTAATAAAGGGTTTCTAGCAATATCGGCTAAGGGTTGATTTGTGGCAAGCAATTGTTGAAACTTCTCATTTTTTTTCGGGTTTTGAGAGCAAGTAGCTAGAAACCATTTATTTGCAAATGTAGTGATTTGTGATTCTTCAAAAGGAGCTATTTCCAATGTCGAAAACGATTCAAGAATATGACCATAAATTGGATTGCGCGTGGCGAGAACTGCTCGATTATTGGGGTAGCGATCGCTAAAGTCAGAAATTTTTTGTGCAATTTCTGCGTGATAAATTTCTGGCAGGTCATCTAACCCATCCCAAAGCAATAACAATCGTCCTTGATTTAATAATTGCTCTAAGACTTTGTCATCCAAAAACTCATTTAACAATCCATAGTTAATAATTTGATGCTTTAACCATATAAATGGGTTGCCTATATCACTGAGAGAAACAAGCGATCGCAATGGCAAAAAAATAGGCAAATATTTGGGTAAAATATTGCCTGATATGCAAGCCATTGCCCAATATTTAAGTAATGTTGTCTTGCCTGAACCTAAACCACCAACTACCAAAATTTGTTGGGATTCTTCTAGAGCCTGATTAGCTGGGATTGTAGATGGACGGATTTTGGCTAGATAAAAGCGATCATATTGCTCAGGAGATACATTGGCAAAAGCTTCATCTAAATCAAGAAGTTGACTACTGGATAAAACAGTAAAAATATTAATCTCAGTATATAAATCATGCAAATGAAACGGCGTATTAACATCAATTATTCTGAGGCGATCGCATTGACGCACTAACGCAGGAAATATGTTTTTGCGGATTTTCTGCAACGATTTATCAAGTCCAATTTCTCCACTAATGGATAAACCATCACTCAAACTTTGCGTGATCTTTTCTATGATATTATTATCTTTTTGATTTGCCTTTAATGCAATCTTATTGACGATAATATTGCCATTGTTTGATGTATTAAGATTGGTTTGCGGATTTGAGTTGTCTTTGTTTTCTATAGACTTTTCTACTGATAGATCCTGAACAGAATTTATAGAAATGTTTAGCTTTTCACAAATTAAGTTATAGGTATTGCGATCAACGATTTCTCCATTGAGGAAGTTCTCGACCAGTTGAACCGAAAGACTGAGCTCTGATGCCAACTGGAGAGGGTTGGAGCCTCTAAGAGCAAGTTCATCTTGTACCTTACTAAGAATATCTGACGGCGCTCTTAGCATTAAGGCTATAGCCATTTTCTTAATTCCTCTTTTACATACTTCAACAAAAATTTGATAGTAATTCTAATTGTGAAATCAATTTTGGTATTTTGTGCGTCTGCGGCGCTTAAAATACCAAAATTGATTTTGATAAAATCTTACTTTAATCAATTCTATTATCCACTACGAGAAGTCTATATACTGTGAGTCTGTTAACATTAGCGATTGATGTGGGTGGAAGTAGAATCAAAGCAATCATAATGAAAGATGATGGTAC
>JANNDZ010000751.1:0-17347 GCA_031378395.1 Pseudanabaena sp. OTE_75_metabat_487_sub | reverse complement strand
TAGGTCGGCGGATCAAGATTTCTGGCGCTCAGTGGAATAAAGACAATGTGGCTCAAGTTTTGAATCATCGTTGTGCTTATCTCAACGGGTACTTCTATTCTTCTAAGTATATTTACTCAGTGCCTAATTGAGATGCTCCCTCTGCGATGGCACTAGTCCATTATTTAAAGATGTCGAAATTGCCGTGGTTGGCGGTGGCGATTCAGCAGCCGAAGAATCTCTATACTTAACGAAATATGCAAGTAAGGTTCATTTGCTCGTCCGCAGCGATCGCCTTCGCGCTTCTAAGATTATGCAAGAGCGTATTCTCAACCATGACAAAATTCGCGTGCATTGGCAAGCCTTACCAATCAGCGCTCATGGTGATGATGTATTGCGAAGTATTCAGATTCAAGATCAAAATGATCATTCTATTTCTGAATTAAAAGTAGGTGGTTTGTTTTATGCGATCGGGCATACTCCCAATACGCAACTTTTTGCTAATCAATTAGATTTGGATGAAAAAGGGTATATCAGCACCTCTGGCAAAACGACAAGTACGAATATTGCTGGGGTATGGGCGGCAGGGGATGTTATCGACAAGCGATTACTGCCGCTGGTACTGGCTGTATGGCAGCACTGGAGTCAGAGCGATGGTTAGCTGACGTTTCTATGTCCAACACTCATTAAATTTATAGGTAACTAATTATGTCAGAACAAATTATATTTCAAGGGCTTCCAGCTTTTGAACAATTAAAATCTGCTTCGGATAAATTACTCTTACTGGAAGTAAGTGCGCCACATTGTAGCTCTTGTGATACTCTGCGCCCTATTTTGCATCAACTTGCCACTGAGCATGATGGTAATTTGCATTTGGTAGAATTGGATATGACAGAAGAGCCCGATCTTGCCATAGAGTTAGGCATAAGAAGTGTGCCAACTGTAATTTTATTTAAAGGCGATCGCTTGCTTGAAAAAATTGTAGGACTTAAGCCAAAAAGACTTTACGCGGAGACAATTCAAAAATCTCTTCTTCTTTAGTCCTAATAATATCGCCACTGCAAAGTGAGTTAAGACATAAAACCCAAAAGAGAGTTGCCCCGCAACTCTCTTTTGGGTTTTGGTTTGAAGTACTTTGGGCTTTTGAGTGCCAACAGCGTTTGCTGAACTCGCGTTAAAATAGGTGAGGAAAACAACTAAAGGAGACTAGCCGTGATCGTAGTAACCAAGATTGGTACACCCGCAGAAGAAGTGGGGCGGATCTGCGAAGAACTATCTAGTTGGGGATTATCGCCAGAGAAAATTGTGGGAAAACATAAAGTTGTGTTGGGACTAGTTGGTGAGACAGCCAATCTTGACCTGCATCGTATCGAAGAACTAAGCCCTTGGATTGAGACAGTTTTGCGGGTAGAACGTCCATTTAAACGCGCTAGTCGTGAGTATCGCCAAAATGAATCGAGCGTGGTGATTGTACCTACGCCTAATGGTGATATTGCGATCGGCGAAAACCATCCTTTAGTGACAGTCGCGGGGCCCTGCTCTGTTGAGAACGAAGAAATGATTGTGGAAACTGCCATGCGCGTGAAAGCAGCTGGTGCGAAATTTTTACGCGGTGGAGCCTATAAGCCACGTACATCGCCCTATGCTTTTCAGGGGCATGGTGAGAGTGCCTTATCGCTATTAGCAGCAGCTCGTAAGGCAAGTGGATTGGGGATTATTACGGAAGTAATGGATACTGCCGATATTGACAAAATTGCTGAAGTTGCGGACGTGCTGCAAATTGGCGCGAGAAATATGCAGAATTTCTCGTTGTTGAAGCAAGTCGGTAAACAGAATAAGCCGATTTTGCTCAAGCGTGGATTAGCCGCAACAATTGACGATTGGTTAATGGCAGCGGAATATATTCTCGCTGAGGGTAATCCTAATGTGATTCTTTGCGAACGTGGGATTAGAACTTTCGATCGCGAATATACGAGGAACACTCTCGACTTATCCGCAATTCCTGTATTGCGGAAGTTAACGCATTTGCCGATCATGATCGATCCTAGTCATGGTACAGGTTGGTCGGAGTATGTGCCATCAATGAGTTTGGCTGCGATCGCAGCAGGTGTTGACTCCCTGATGATCGAAGTTCATCCCAATCCTAAGAGAGCTTTGTCTGATGGGCCACAGTCACTCACTTTCGATGATTTCGATAAGCTCATGATTAAAATCAATCGTATGGCTCAAGTAATGGATCGTGTGTAAATAGAGAAGGCGCTTTGCGCCTTCTCTATGATAAGAACTATGAATCAAGCATTTATTTACGATCGCACAATTCATTTTCGCGATACCGATGCGGCTGGAGTCGTTTACTTTGCGAATGGATTATCAATTTGTCATGAAGCCTACGAAGCTTCGCTAGTAGCATCAGGAATTGAGCTTCAATCTTTTTTTCGAGGAGGTGCGATCGCAGTGCCGATTACCCATGCAAGTATTGATTTTTTTAAACCAATGTTTTGTGGCGATCTCATTGTGGTTTCGCTAGTAAAAACCTTGCTAAGTCCCGAATCTTTTCAGATTGAATATCAATTATTTTTTGATATAGAAGGTGTTGAGAAAAATGCGATCGCTAGAGCCTTAACTAAACATGTTTGTATTGATTCCATCACTCGAAAGCGGTGTAATCTATCCCAAGACCTCATAAAATGGATTGAATTGAATTAATGACAACGATTTTACGTGACTGGAGCTATCGCTATCAATGGTTTTATGACACTGTATCGGCTCTTGCGGCAATTAGTGTTGGCGGTGAGAAGCGGTTTCACCGTTTATTTTTAAAAGATTTGCAAATCAGTCCTGACGCGAAAGTTCTCGATCTTTGTTGTGGGGCAGGACAGGCGACGCGGGAGCTAGTTACACATTTCCAAAATGTTACGGGGTTGGATGCCTCCCCGATCGCGATTAAACGCGCCAAGCAAAATGTGCCTCAAGCGGAGTATGTAGAATCTTTTGCTGAGAAAATGCCTTTTAGCGATCGCACTTTTGATCTGGTACTCACGAATACAGCCATGCATGAGATGGACTCAGAGCAGTTACAGCAAATCATTCAAGAGGTGCATCGGATTTTGACACCTGAAGGAAAATTTATCATTATTGATTTTCATCGTCCGATTAATCCATTGTTTTGGATACCTATTGCGACTTTCCTATGGCTATTTGAGACAGAAACCGCATGGCAATTAATTAAAACCGATCTGCCACAGCTTTTGAGTAAATCTGGATTTAAAGTTGAGTCTTGCCAACTTTATGCTGGTGGTAGTTTACAAGTTTTGCGATCGAGCAAATAAACTTATCCAAATTCACAAAAGTGTCGTCACACTTTTGTGAATTAAAAACCAAACCCAGTCAGGTTTTTAAATGAATAAAATGGCTACGCCATTTTGTTCTTTGGTATTAGTTAAAGAAAATGCGATAATTCTTTGCTATCAGTTATTAGCTTTATGACATCGTGACTTCAATACCAAAACGAGTTTTATTTATTAGTAACGGTCACGGTGAAGACCTAAATGCTTGTGAAGTTCTCAAAGCTTTACGACAAAAATATCCTGAGATAGAGACGATCGCATTGCCAATTGTTGGTGAAGGTAATGCTTATCGTCGGGCTGGTGTGCCGATCGCTACTCAGACAAAAATCTTGCCATCGGGGGGATTTGCTTATATGAGTGTGCAGAAACAGATTGCAGATTTTCAATCTGGATTGATTAATCTGACTTGGCAACAAATTAAGGCGGCGAGAGAATGTGGTAAAACCTGTGATTTTGTGTTTGCGACGGGTGATGTTGTGCCTGCGCTATTTGCTTATTTGACTGGGTTGCCCTATGCCATGTTTTTAGTGTCATCATCTGCATTTTACGAAAATCGTTATGTTCCGCGTTGGTTGCAAGCTCTAATGATGCGATCGCCACGATGTCAGCAAATTTTGACTCGCGATGCCAATAGTGCAGAACTGATTAGAAACAGAGGTTATCAGAATACAAATTTTGTTGGTTATCCGATTATGGATGTATTGGAACCGTCGGGCAAAGATTTAGCTTTAAGTCCCGATGTTCCTGCGATCGCCTTACTGTCAGGAAGTCGGTTGCCTGAAGCTGCCGAAAATCTCGTATTACAGTTGCGCTTATGTGTAGCGATCGCTCAAGAATTTGCGCCCAATCCTGTGCAATTCCGAGCTGCGATCGTACCGAGCCTTACACCCAAATTGCCTGAACTGGCTGCTCAAGCTGGTTGGGAATATGCTGATGGCAAAATGTATCATGCAAAATCAAATATCTATGTTCTTTGCTTCAGTGATGCTTTTGCGGATATTCTACATCATTGTGATTTAGCGATCGGTATGGCGGGAACTGCTGTCGAGCAGATGGTCGGCTTGGGAAAACCTGTGATTCAAATCATGGGAAATGGCCCCCAATTTTCCTATCGCTTTGCGAATGCTCAGGAACGGTTGTTAGGTTTGTCAGTACAAACGATTGGGAAGGAACCAGCTACTCCCAAAATTTTGCAGGAAGCGGCTCAATGTGTAAAGCGAACTCTCAGCGATCGCAATTATTTGGAGCGTTGCAAACAAAATGGAATAGAACGGGTTGGCGCAAAAGGTGGTTCTGAGAGATTAGCTGATGCGATCGCGCAAATATTGGCAAAGTCTTGTTAACTTTTAAAAGTTTTAGCATCAAGAAAGTAGTGCTTAACGAGGATTGCGATCTCGTAACAACTCTAGAAGTTTTTCGGCTTCTGTTCTGTCGTGTCTACCTAAATCTTTCAGTATAACTAACCTATATATGATGTTACCCAGACAATTTACGTAACATTTCGTAAAATAGTTGTATTGTCCAGAAAATTTCTGTATAGTTTTCATATTGTTGTAATACTGAAAGTTTCATCGAAATCGCTACTTCTTTCGCTTGCTTTATTTGATAAAATCACTAAACGCGGGATATAGAACAAGTCGTTGAAACCGACATGACTGCGACAAATGGTTAACCGATTAGCCTAGCTAATGAGGTTGCTCAATCATTAGCCTCTGAGTTTCTGTGAAGCAAATGAATCCTCTAGATTTGGTTAAACTCACACCATTGATGGAACTCACGAGCGGCATACCAGAAGTCGTGGTTGGGTTAATTGATGGGTCTGTGTTAAAGCAACACCCTGAATTGGTGAGTGCAACTATCCGTGAGGTTGCTGGTAATCTGAGTGGTCAATGTGTTCAAGCTAGCAGTACGGCTTGTGTTCATGGAACATTTGTGGCAGGTATTTTGGTTGGGACGAGGAATTCCTTAGCCCCAGCGATCTGCTCCAACTGCACTCTGCTAGTACGCCCTATTTTTGCCGAGACTACTTTAGGGAGCGAACAGATGCCCAGTGCAACTCCTTCCGATTTGGCAGCGGCAATCATTGAGAGTATTGATGCTGGCGCTCGGATACTGAATATGAGCGTGGCGATCGCCCAACCTTCATCTCAAGGTGAGCGTGAGCTACAAGAAGCCTTAGACTATGCCATTAGTCGTGGAGTCATTGCTGTAGTAGCATCAGGAAATCAGGGAACGCTGGGTAGTTCTGCAATTACTCGGCATCCGTGGGTGATTCCAGTTGTAGCTTGTGACTTGCAAGGAAGACTGGTTAGTTACTCAAATTTGGGCAGTTCTATCGGCAGAAAAGGGCTGAGTGCTCCTGGAGATCAGATCACTAGCCTTGGCACTGATGAGAAAACCTTAACTTTAGGTGGAACAAGCGTTGCTGTTCCCTTTGTCACAGGTGCGATCGCGCTGTTGTGGTCAGAATTTCCGACCGCCACGGCTGCTGAGATACAACTCGCTGTCACTCAAGGCAATGGGTCTCGGCGAACCACAGTTGTTCCCCCGTTGTTAGATGCTTGGGCAGCGTATCAAATCATTGCAAAGTCTCGTGCTTAAAGGAGCAATAATTTTATGGATCAAACGGAAAGTTTATCTCAGCAAACCACAGACATGAACAATTTACCAACGATGACCTCATTCTCTAACAATCCTGTTAACACATCTGTAATTCCTCAATCTGGAGGTGAGGGATGTTCTTGTGGAGGCACAAGTTCTAATTCATCTCCTCCTTCCTATGTCTATGCTTTGGGCAAGGTTGAGTGGCGTTTCCCAAAGCAATCAGTGGAAAAGGAATTTGCCCAAGCTACTGGACGGACAGAAACCTCTGGTCAGACTGACCGAGAGGCTGTTTATACAGTTCTAACCCAGAGGCAAAACCGATACTTGGTACGTCAAATGTGCTGGGTGCTGACTATTGAGGGTTTAGCGACTTACATTTTAGCCCCGCGTGACCCTGCGGACTTAGACCTATTGGTGGAAGCTGTTCGTCCTGCCCCCAGTCCTGCGGATGTGGATATCATCATTGGTATGCGAGGTCCGATCGCACCACCAGAGCTATGCAATGGGCTAATGCTGCCAATTGTGGTTTTCGACCAAATCTATTCCTTCGATCGGAATATGCTGATCGGCTCAATTCCCTGTCCAGAGAACATTGAGGCAGAACGATTTACCCATGCAGCTGAGGAATTGTTCGATCGCATTATGCAAATGGCTGATAATGCAGGCGCAACAGATGAGCATCGTGCTTTGAACTATTTGGCAGTTCGCTATCATGCGATCTATGCGAAGGCAGCCGAAGCTTATGGTCAAAGCTGCGCCTTAACTGGAGTGGAAGTCCGTCCTTCGTCTCTCAGTAGCACCCGCAAGATCGTCGCTGTCATCTTCTCCTACACTAATCGCAACACCGATTTTACAGAGAAGTTCTTTGTGCGTGTGGACGTGACTGAAGAGTTTCCGTTCTTGGTGACTAAACTGTCGCCGTATTATGACCGCTAAACCTAAATAGATGAAAGGAGATTAGAAATGAGAACTATGAAAACGCCGAGTTTTACCGCAGAGTCATCACTTTACGAATCTCGCCAACACTATCAGATGACTGCTACATCGAAAAGTTCGCTAACGCTAAGTGGTATGACCGTGTTCCCTCAGTTGTTTCGTCTTTGGCCAGGTGCTCCTAGCGCATGGGATCTGGACGACCCCTATGGTTTTTATGGTGGAAGCAGTATTTTCCCTTTTACAGAGATTCAGGATAGTATAAATCCTGGGATCGGTGATGTCAGAGAACGCCAAAGTCGAGTATGTGTAGCCCGTTGCAACCGAATTATAGACCCCGTCGATAAGGAGGATTGCCTTTTTTATTGCAATACATAGTAGACAATGTATAAATCCTTTCCTTTTTAGGACTACCTCCACAGCATATACTCTGATAGGAACATCTACATTTTACGTGCAGTCCTTTAGATCGGATTTATATAGACACCAAAGTATAGAATTGAAGAATTTTTACTTAGCTTAAGAGAGGTTTCAAATGATCAGTAATTCAAAGCTACCAGGTTTCACTGCCAATTCATGCCTTACAACTGGCAAGAAAACCGATTACGGTTTTGGATCATCTGCGCGGTTTTCTGATGCTGTGAAGATAGATTCCCAAGTAATACCATCGGCGACTAGCCCATGGTACTGCGGTTACTACTCGAAAGCAGACGGTACTATAGGTAAGGCTTGCTATAGATTTATTGATTGATGCTAATGTTGGTAGACAACACAGATGTCTTTAGAAAGAGCAAGTAGGGTGGCATTATCAAACAATTTAAATTGAAAGGAGCTGTTAAATGGATACCATAAACATGCCTAGATTTACTGCAGAAAAATCACTGTACAAAGAAATCAATCAGTACAATCTAGTTGATTTGCAGCAATCACCAACATCGCAATTAATACCACAAGCCTGTAGTACAACTTGTACAACACGCATTTCCCCCTTAACATGTTTAATCATTCCTTTTCCATTTTGTCTGTTGTTTCCGCAACGTGACTGTACCACTTTGTGTCAGGTTTAACCTTTATAAGTGGATTCAACCAGATAGAGTTTTAGGCATTGTCCACAACTCTATCTAAAAGCAAGTAGTAAGTATGATCGTCAATACCCACCAATTTAATTGAAAGGAGATGTGAAATGAATACCATGAAAATGCCTAGGTTTACTGCTTATAAATCACTTGACATCTCGTCTTATACCTACAGAAGTATATCAACGACATTCGATGTAACTGCTAGCACACAGGCTAATGTTATACCCCAATTGAGATGTGTTTTTACATGCACACAAGACAGTGGTGTCTGGGTATGCAGAGGTAACGGACAGCAATGTAACTATCGCTCCCCTTGGAATTGATGGAAGTGCAAGTAGGCTTGGTAAAGCCCATCAATCTAATTGAAATGAGGAAATGGAATCATGAAAATGCCGAGATTTACCGCAGAAGAATCACTATACAAAACAAGCGAATTCTATCTTACGATGCCAACTGGCGCTGTTTCTATAACTCAAGTAGTTCCGCAAAGAACTTTTCCGTCTGGTCTCTGTAAGAAAGCTTCTCGCTATTGTCAAGTAGGTACTGAACAACCTTGGTGCAATATTTTAGAGATATGCGGTCTTGATGGAGACCCAAGCCCTGTGCCGCCCTTGTGCGTGCCAACTACAACCTGCTCTCAGGATCGAGCCACCACTGACCCAAGTTGTCAAATCTGCTATCGAGATAATTGCAATGGCACAACATCAGTGTGGCACACATGTTAGCCAACGCAAAACCCACTAAATCTGCGTAATTCTTAAGGAGGAGCTTTAACATGTCTTTCAGAAAGTCTATCTTGATATTTACGTTCATCTTCTTTGTAGTTCTAGGTTTTCCAAGCAAAGCATTTGCATCAGAACAACCTACCGCCATATTCCATGCCTTTAATCAAAATTATTCAGACATTGAAAAGTTTGTCTGTAAATTAGCCGATCAAGGTTATTCTCACGTCCAAATTTCTCCTGTCCAGAAATCTAATCCAGGTCCTTTTGCCCCTCCTACAGGTTGGTCACAACGTTATCAGCCAGTAGACTACAGTGTGATTGACGGTTTAGGAACTGAAGGAGATCTCAAAAGTCTTATCAAAGAAGCTCATCAATGTAATATCAAAGTTATTGCAGATGTTGTATTTAACCATATGGCCGATCTTAATAATGGCGCAGACTTTGAAGACTTAACTAAATTTCCAGGACTGTCTAAAGACGATTTTTTGACCGTAGCAAGTACAAGTAACCCTGGACAAAGACCCTGCAAAGATGCAGATAGTAAAGTTCCTAATAGAAATGGCTATGACGATGGCAACAGGGACTCGGAACTTAACTGTTGGCTTGCCAGCCTTCCAGATCTC
This sequence comes from Pseudanabaena sp. OTE_75_metabat_487_sub, assembly GCA_031378395.1. Taxonomy (GTDB): domain Bacteria; phylum Cyanobacteriota; class Cyanobacteriia; order Pseudanabaenales; family Pseudanabaenaceae; genus Pseudanabaena. Next base: position 8,057 of record JANNDZ010000751.1, on the reverse strand, counting down.
AAATTCACTCCTAATGTCAAGCGCCTCCAAAAAGCACATCTTAAAAAATTACTTGACTTAGGAATTGATGGATTTCGTTTTGATGCCTCTAAGCATATGCCTGCTAATGTCCAGAAAGAGTACATTGACTTTATTGATGCCGAAAGTAAAGGAAATACTTGGAATTACCTTGAAGTCATTGAAGATAATGATACAAAAGCAGAAGATTATAATTGGATCGCTGCGGTCACAGACTTTCTCCTTTACAACTCCATGAAAGGTGCATTCTCTTTCGGTGGGGATTTGCGATCGCTACCAAGTAATGCCGTAAATGATTCTCGCAGTGTGACCTTTGGCAGAAATCATGATTCAGTAGCAGAAATTAGAAAAGAGAAGGGAGACGCATATAGTCCCTATGACGATGCCACTGATTCCTATCTTGCGACAGCATATGTGTTAGCGAGAGAGGGAGGAACACCTCTAGTCTTCAATGCCGATAATCTTAATGCTGCTTATATTCCATTCGGAGTCAAATTCCGTCAAATTATGACTCAGCGTGGCAAGGATGGAAAGAATGTTAAAGAAAACATTTTAAGAGTTATCAATCGTCAAACTGCTTTGATGATGGAGAGAGGTGCAGAAGGCTTTTTTGTTGAAAATAAAGGGCTTGATAAAATTGATATCCCTGTACTTGATTTAACATTATCTAATCTAGAGGGTTGCTATCGGGAGTTACGCAATAACTTTACTGTTGCTGTTGAGCGTCGCAACGGGAAAAAATTTGTAACCCGTTGGGGAACTCCTAATAAAGGTGGCATGGAAATTCAAGGGCGAGATGCTCTCTACTTCATCCGAGAACCGTTTACGCAGTGTCAATCGAACTAGTTGCGATCGCCGATTTTGATGGATGAAAATCTCCCTCCAATTTATCAAATACAGCTACGACGGAAAGAACCTGATTTAGTGGTCTGGGCAATTGGAGATCCCAACACACCGCCAAAAGGCACTTTAGATCCAGATATATTGCTTTGGTGTGAAAAATACGACTTTATTCTTGTAACGAATAATCGGAGTTCTATGCCCGTCCATCTAATCGATCATCTCGCTCAAGGGCAGCACATTCCTGGGATATTCCAAATCAATCCCAGTATGAGCTTGGGTGAAACAATTGAAGAATTAGTATTAGCTGCTCTTGCTTCGCTGGATGACGAGGGTACTGGTCAGCTAATCGGGCATGGGTACTGAAACGACCATTTCATAATGACAAAAAAGACGCAAATACGTCGATCATCCTTTAACTGTCTAGTGCCTAGTTACAACAAAGAAGAAGAACGCCTGATTTCTTGACCTTCGATAATTGTGTGGAGCTGCCAGCTAGGATCAGTATCAGAGAAATCGGAACGATAATGAGCGCCGCGACTTTCGGTACGAAATAGAGCCGATCGCATCAACAGATATGCATAGTCTGCCAAATTACGGGTTTCAATCCATAGGCGTGAAGGTTCAACAAGTTCCGCTAACTCAGCTTGCCATAGACAAATTTGGGTCACAGCAATTTCTAATTCAGATTGAACTCGACAGATTCCCGCCGCTTGCCAACTCAGATTTTGTATTCCAGATTTAATCTGTTGAATAGTTGCCGAATGATCATGATCTTCTAGTTTAGGCGAGATCGCCTTCGGCACATTAAAAATCTGCGATTGCTGAGAACAGACCTGTTCTGCTAAACGTTCACCAAATACAAAGCATTCCAAGAGAGAATTACTCGCTAAGCGATTAGCTCCATGTACTCCCGTACTGGCAGTTTCACCGACTGCATAGAGTCCGCAAATGGAAGTGGCTCCATAGGAATCCACGACAATGCCTCCCATACAATAGTGGGCTGCGGGAGTTACAGGAATCGGTGTAGAGAAAATATCGATTTGCCACTGTTGACAGATTTTGATGATATTGGGAAAGCGATGGGCGATTCTCTCTCTGGGAATCGGCTGTAAATCCAGAAATACAGTGGGTTCTTTGGTCTTCTGGAGATGGTTAAATATGGCTCGACTGACGACATCTCTAGGTGCTAGTTCGCCCTTGGGATGATAATTGAAGGCAAAGCGATCGCCATGATGATCGATCAAATGAGCCCCTTCACCACGAACTGCTTCACTGATCAGAAATCTGGGAGCATTAGGCAAAGCGAGGGCGGTCGGATGAAACTGCACAAATTCCATATCTCGAATTACGGCTCCTGCACGCCATGCGATCGCGACACCATCTCCCGTGCTTGAGGGTGGATTAGTATTTTGTGAAAATACTTGAGCACCGCCGCCTGTTGCCAAGACTACCACTGGCGAAATCAAGCAACTAATTTCCTGCTCTTGATCTAGATAAAAAACACCGCCACAGCGCCCCTTTTCCATATACAAATCTAAAACTAGGGTCGTACTCAAAACCTGAATACTAGGATTTTGCAGTACTGCTGCTGCTAGCTTTGACACCAGCGCTCGACCTGTTGTATCTGCTGAATGCAATACCCTGCGTCTGGAGTGGGCAGCTTCTAAAGTTAGCGCAAGGCTACCATCTTCATCGCGATCGAAATCTACGCCCAAGGCGATTAATTGCTGAATTTGTCTAGGCGCGGCGTTAACCAATACATCTACCGCCTCAGTTTCACATAAGCCAACCCCAGCGGCTAATGTATCTTTGCCATGAAACTGGGGCGCATCATTTTTGTCGATAACAGCAGCAATCCCACCTTGCGCCCAGTCACTAGCCGAAGTTGACAAGTTATCTTTAGTCACTAAACCAATCCGCCAGTTTGGTGCTAAATCTGTAAGTCGAAGCGCAGTATAAAGTCCAGCAGCACCGCTGCCAATGATCAAAGCATCAAACCTTGTTTGGTTCATTAAGTAAAGCCAAGTTGTCTATAGTCGATATTATCTCACTAGATCAATATCATTATTTTGGGTCAGTTGCGATTTCTACAGCAAACAGGGAGAAGAGCTAGGTGGTGAAGTTTTAAGGAGCTTCCTTTAAAATAGCGATCGCATACATCAAACAGAATCGTCTAAATCCATCATCACAAATTGGCAAGCAGATATACTTATTTGGGCAGCAGCAGCAGTCCATCAACTAACCTTAGTAACACGCAACATTCGAGATTTTGAAGGTTGTGGAATTTCATTACTTAATCCATTTAATGAAGTTATCTGACTTTCTAAAATGATTAGCGATCGCAAAATCACCTATAGACATTTATGTTCACGCTATGCAATCGCACCTTCGGCATCATTTGCGATCGCATAGCGTGGACTGAAGACTGAAACCCAACACTGACAGATATTGTAAGCAATGCGATCGCCAATAAAAAAATGCGAAATCCTTCTTTTTACTTTAAACAATTTGTAATCTTTCAAGACAAATGTGCGATGAAAGTCGGTACAGATGGTATTTTGTTAGGATCTTGGGCAAGTATATCTGATAACTCTCAAATTCTTGATATCGGAACTGGAACGGGGCTGCTGGCGTTAATGATGGCGCAGCGATCGCCATTATCAATTATTGACGCAGTGGAAATTGATGATGATGCGTATAGTCAGGCAAAAGAGAATATCGAGAATTCACCTTGGGGCGATCGCATAAATATTTTCCGTGCTCCTATTCAAGACTTTGCTAATAATAGCTCTAAGCAATATGACTTAATTATTTCCAACCCACCTTTTTTTGAAAAGGGAAGTAAATCATCGCAAAAGTCAAGAAACTTAGCGCGACATAGTGACAGCCTTTCTCAAGCAAATATTCTCCAAATCGCCTCGCAGGTATTAAAGCCGAATGGTCATTTAGCCGTTATTTATCCGACGGATTTAGCTGACAATTTCCTGAATAAAGCCAAGGATTTTCACTTGTTTTGCGATCGCAAAGTCTATGTCAAACCAACTCCTAGAACTACCATCAAACGCATCTTGTTAGAATTAAGGTCAACATTAAGTTCAACTCAAGGGCAAACTCAAGAAACTATATTGGTAGTAGAAGAGGAGAAACATATTTATACTCAGGATTACATTAATTTAGTGCAAGATTTTTATCTGAATTTGTCTGTAGTAAGCACTCCTTTCCCAATGAATAATTAGTGGTGCGCGGCTTCGCTCCACACCACTAATTATTCATTAAGCTAAGTTTGAGTTTCTTGCTGGATTGGCGGCACGGGCTTTGGATCTGGATTTTAATTGCGCCAATCTATTTATTGTGTATATTTAACCTTGGTTAAAACTTCAAACGTTTGTATACCTATGCCTACCCAAAACGATATCCCAGTTGCTCAAAGGGTCAGTGATCCTAAGAGATCGCCCCAAAAGCAACCAGAAAAAGTCAATTCAATTTCGCGATCGCTAAAATCAGTTCCTTGGTGGGCATATGGTTTGGCAGTACTAGCTTTTTTATCTCCAATTGTTAGCACCCGCATCTGGTTTGCCCTGAATGCAAATGCCACGAATCAATCGAGAGAAATTACTTCACCCGATCAAAGTACGCAACCAGTTTCTTCTCCACAAACCGAGCAACCATCGCCAGTTCCTACAGCACCATTTATAAGTGCGACTCCTACAGCTAAAGGTAATGACACTAAGGCAAATCCAGAAGTCATCGCTAAAGAATCCAATAGTCCACCAGATTTATTTGGACATCATGCATTTAGTCAATCTCCTGCGAATAAATTACGCACTATCGGCAGAGCTGGAGATGGCTATGAAATTAAGCTGCATGAGGCAGCAGCAAAAAGTTTTCTCCGAATGGAAGCTGATGCAAAGGCTGATGGTGTAGATTTTGTTGTAATTTCAGGCTTTCGGACGATCGCTGAGCAGCAAGAGCTTTTCTTTGAGATCAGCAGGCAACGCAACCAAACCCCAGCCCAGAGAGCAAAAGTTAGCGCTCCTCCAGGGCATAGCGAGCATCATACGGGCTATGCACTAGATATTGGTGATGGTGCAGTGCCAAGTGCAAATCTATCCACTAGCTTCGAGAAAACTGCTGCCTTTCAGTGGTTGCAAAATAACGCTGCTAAGTATGGCTTTGAAATGTCTTTCCCGCCCAATAACCCTCAGGGTGTAATGTATGAGCCTTGGCATTGGCGATTTGTCGGAGATGATGATAGCCTTGCGACCTTCTACAAGAAGTCAAACACTAGCACTTCCTTCATTAAAAAGCCATAATCTCTATAAGTAACAAATTTCTTGTGAGGTGGCGAACCTGTGCAACAAAAAAATTGATTGCCTATTTTACCTCTGAGCCTTGCCATGAATGTAACTGCCACTGATTTACTAGCGATCGCCATATTTACAATTACGATGATGTCTTTGTTAGGCACAATGGCAGGTTTATCACCAGTCATCCCCGCCGCGATCGCTATTAGTTTACTCAGTGCTTGGGGGATTGATATTGGCTTTTTGCAGGGTAAATTGGGTGCTTATGCTCAAGCGTGGCTAAGGGCACGATCACCAAAGTATCGCGAACGTGTGTCTTATCATGAAGCAGGGCATTTTCTCGCAGCCCATGTATTAGGATTTAAAGTTGCGAACTATGCGATCGCGGGCATCGTTGGGCGATCGCTAGGTGAAATATTAGCTGATGAGGCTTTTACAGGCATTGAAGGTGGTGTGGAAATCGAGATCTCTGATGCTCCTAATTCAGTAAATTTATCAGCGAATTTACTTGATCGCTACAGCACTGTATATATGGCAGGTATCGCAGCCGAACAACTGATGTGCGAAGGAGCAACTGAAGGCGGTATTGATGATATGCAAAGTCTGCGAGCATTAATTTCTCATTTACCTAATCCGATGACTCAAGAGCGTTGGGCGCTGCTAAATGCTCGTAACTTATTAAACGATCGGAGTTTAGTGTTAATCGCACTGGCTGAGAAAATGCTCAATGGAGCAACGGTCGAGGATTGTTGTCAAACCATTGAGCAAAAATTATTCATAGCAAAAAACTAAGGGTGGTACTTCGCGCTACCCTTAGTTTTTATAACTGATATTGTACCGAATCCAGACAATGAATCTCTTGTTGCTAGCGAGGCAGGGCAACCACAGAGCGATTGTATAGCAAACCTTACTTTGCCATACCTGAAATAAATTCATGTTTTGTGAGGGACGTGCCATAGGGGGCAGCCACAGACTTCCACCATTGCAGGAATTCCTTTTACGTAACATCAGTAAGTAAAACTTGCATTGCGTCATATCTCAAAATCCTGTGAAATTGAGATTAAAGTAAAGTCCATTTTCTTGTGCAGTATTTCGACTATTTGGCACAGAAATTAATGGAATACCATAATCGAGCCGAAGATCTAAAGTATTGCCGACTCGCCAACGCAAGCCCAAGCCAGTGCCTAATAAAGTATTGGAACTAGAGTTTGCTTCCCCTGAACTTGTCCATACGGCAGCAGCATCAACGAATGGGACTATTTGCAACAAACCTTCCCATTCAGGTATCCGCAATATTGGCACTCTTAACTCTGCGGATAGATTCAATCCATTGTCTCCTAGTAAGACATCCTGACGATAGCCTCGCAGAGTATCTTGTCCTCCAAACCCAATTTGCTCCGATGGCAAAAGTGCTCGATCGCCAAATTGCAAATCGCCTCGTAGTAACAGAAAAGTATCAGGCGCAAGTAAACTCACATATTGCGACTGTCCACGCCATGAGACAAAGCGACTATCAGGAAAACTGGTATTCACATTGGAGCCTAATACACCACCTAGTCCTAGACTAAACTGCGATCGCAAAGAGAGTACTGACTGGCTGGAGCGTTGCGTAAACTCTTGAAAAGCTCGTAAAACTGCAATCTTAGTCACTCCATTATCGTCGGCTCCTGCGGATAATGGAAAGGGGATTTTTAACAAACTAGTTAGACTTTCGCGATAGGAAGCCGTGAAACCTAGCGCCAATTCTTGACTTGGAGTTTGCTCAATTGGTTGACGAAAAGTAAAGTCATAAGATGTGGAATTCGCATAGATATCCAATATATTAAAAGGCTTTTCTAGAACGTTGCTATTGCCATTATTAAATGCAAATGCGATCGTGCCATTGTAGGGATTGATCGGCAATGTATAACTGAGATCATAGGAATTACTTCCATCAGTGTTGCTATATCCCACATTTAGGGTATCGCCTAATCCTGTTAAATTTGCTTCGCTAACTTGGACTTTGCGGCGCAACGAACCCACACTGGGAGCACGGTTATTATCTAGCGATAGTTGGACATTCAGAGACTTTGCTTCTCTAACCCGTACTTCGAGAATATTCTGTCCAGCTCGCGTTCCTGCGGATAGCTCAGCGGATACACTCGCAATTAAAGGATTGATTTGGAGAACTTGTAAAGCTTGAATCAAGCGATCGCGGTTGAGTGGTGCGCCTGTAGCAATATTCATCCGCGATCGCACATAGTCTGGACTCAAACGCTCAACTCCAGTAATCTTTATTTCTTCCAGCCCTCCTTCAATTACTTGTATCCGTACTACGCCATTCTGCAAATCTTGTGTAGGAATGAATGCTCCAGAAGTAATATATCCTCTACTTACATACAAGTCTGTAATCAGCGATCGGGCTTTTAACAGTTCTGAAAAAGTGATTGGGCGTTTCGTAAAGGGAAGTAGCACTTGATCTAGTTCTACTTGAGAAAATGCTGTACTACCTAAAACCTCAAATCGATTTACCGTGATCGTTCCAGTTACAGGTGTTTCTTGTTGAGGAGTGTTAGGCTCGCGTGATGGGTTTAATAATTCGTCAGGCGAAGGAAGAGGTTTTGGCGTTTGGATAGGCGGCTGTGTCGAAGGCGATCGCAGCGACGGCGTAATAATTTGTGGTGTTAGGGTGTTAGCTCTTGTTTGTGCCAATATGGGCAAAGTAAATGCAATATAGCTAGTCAAGCCAAAGCTTAAATTTACAATTAGCCCTGTGACTTTTAATCGTCCATAACTCTCCGACATAGACACATGTACCTACATAACTGCAATATTGATTTGCTGGAATGTAATTTACTCGGATTATGTCATTTGAGCAAGTTTAAACCCAAGAAGAGAATGGCGGCGCGAAGC
>JANNDZ010000747.1:0-10421 GCA_031378395.1 Pseudanabaena sp. OTE_75_metabat_487_sub | reverse complement strand
TATTGATATCTATTTAATGGTGATCGGTCAGGTAGAACAGGCGTTGAGAGATCCCAAAATTAAAATTACCTTTGATCAGCAATTACTCAAGAGTGTAGAGGATTGGTTCAAAGTGGTTACGACAGAAGATGAGAGATCGGTTGCTCTGTCTCTGGATGTGGAAGCATCAGCTAGTTTAGGTAGTGAGGCTTCGTTCTTTGCTAAGCTTTTGTTCAAGTTAAAAGGAGTTTTCAAGAATTCTTCATCTCAGAAAACAACGATTCGGGAAACCTTAAAAAAAGAGTTTACCCGCATGAAGGGAGACATCAATTTATTGTTGGGGGATGGGCTGAAAAAATTGCGGAAAAAGTTTCCCAATTACAAAGGCTTTTTGGTAATTGTCGATAATCTTGATCGCTGTCCGCTTGCTGTCTCAGATAAGTTGTTTTTTGACTATGCGGCTCAACTGACATCATTACATTGTTCGATAATTTACACTGTTCCGATTTCGGCACTCTATTCATCACGAGGTTTGAGCAATTCCTTTGACGATCCGCATATTGTGCCGATGGTGAATATCTATGAACTCGATCGTGCTAAATATCCCTTAGAGTTCAATAAATCGAGTTTAGATGCGGTAGCAAAAATCATTGAGAAACGGGTGGATGTGGATATGATTTTTGGTTCGCGTCGTGAGCTAATGGAATTAGTAAAGGCAAGTGGTGGGCATATTCGGCAATTGATGCAGTTGATGCAGAGAGCTTGTTTGACGGCGAGTGGTCGCGAACATGACAAGATCTTGGCTGAGGATGTGGAATATGCGATTAAGCAGCTTCAGTTTAGCTTGGAGCGATCGCTTTCTAATAAAAAATATTTTAATGAGTTGGCATATATCGCCTTAAACAAAGATTTCTCTGATGAAGAGGATGTTAAAGTCCAGATGCTCTATAGTACGGCGGTTCTAGAATATAACGGTAGCGATCGCTGGAATTATCCCAATCCTTTACTTATGCGTAGCAATGCTTTCACCAAAGCCATCAGCAGTCTCTCAACTCCCTAACGATGATCACTCTCAGATTGTTGCTTTGCTAGAGCAAAATCAGGAAGTGTTTAAGATTTTGCTTGCTTTTGTGCAGATGTCCAAAGGTTTTAAAGTAGCGTTTGCTGAGATCAATTTTCCACCTGATATTGACATTTTGATTGCAGCGTTGCAGGAGCATCCTAAATGCCAAGCCATTCAGTTTGTGGTGCTACGTTTTGATGATCCAGAGTTGCGATTTCTATTGGAGGCAATTAAGCAAGAGTTAACCAAGATCGAGATTCAGCCTGACAAAAAATTAGTTTTGATTTTGCAAGGTTTGGAAAAGGCGATCGCCTATAGTGGTGACAATCCGCCCATATTAACTAATCTCAATTATGCCCGTGATTCTTTTCCTGTGGTGATTCCTCATCCCGTCCTATTTGCTTTGCCTGACTATGCTGTAACCCGTATCGCGAAGTTTGCACCCGACTTTTGGGCATGGACATCGGCAACCTTTAGATTTCAAACTCCTCCCGAAACCCGCGATCGCTTAACTGCTGAAGTCTCTAACTTTTCTCACAATCCCAATCGCTATTTTACTAAACCCGAACAAGGGGAGCGTATCGATTTATTAGAGAGACTATTGCAAGAATATCCTGAAGATACGGAGGCAATTAGCAGCACGAGGTTAGAACTACTCAATCAATTAGGTAAGGCACATCAATCAATTCGCGAGTTTGATAAAGCAAAGTTCTATTTTCAACAGGCGATCGATCTCAGTCGTGAACTTAATTATAAGAAGGAAGAAGCCTCAGCTTTATTTGATTTAGGTAGTATTCACTTTGTCATAAGAGAACTTGATCATGCTAAACAATTTTTTAATCAATCATTATCAATTAGAGAAGAACTTGATGATAAGCAGGGAGAAGCCAATATTTATCATTGTTTAGGTATGATTGACCAAGAATTGAGAAGATACGCTGAGGCAAGACAAAACTACCAGCAAGCACTCAAGCTCAAAATTCAATTTGGGGATCTCTATTCTCAAGCCATCACATACCATCAACTAGGATGGATTGCACAAGATTTGAAAGAATACGCTGAAGCAAGGGAAAATTATCAACAAGCTCTCAATATTTTAATTGAATTTAATGATTTCTATGCTCAATCAAGCACATACCATCAACTAGGATGGCTTTCACAGGATTTGAAAGAATATGCCGAAGCTAAGCAAAATTATCAAAAGTCTCTTGCTATTAAAGTTGCACTAGGAGATCTCTATTCCCAAGCTAGCACTTATCACCAATTAGGCGTAGTTGCTCAAGAGTTAAAAGAATATGGAGAGGCAAGACAAAATTATGAAAAAGCAATCACCATTTTTATTGAATTTGATGATCGTTATAATCTAGCGAAAACCTATCAAAACTTAGGTGTAATTGCTCAAGAGTTAAATGAATATGAGGAGGCAAGACAAAATTATCAAAAGTCTCTTGCTATAAAAACTGAATTAGGGGATCGATACTCCCAAGCTAGTACATATTCTCAACTTGGCTTACTTGCTGAAAACTTAGGCGATTTAGAAAATGCAAAGTCATACTATCTTCAAGACTTACAAATTTCTAAAGATTTTCAAGATACAGACAGATTATTACATGCTACGCAAAATCTCATTCGGATATATCGATTTATCCAAGACGAGAATTTATTGATAGCAATGGCACAAATTTTAGGAACAACCATTGAAAATATTCAGCAAATACTAAAATCCAACTAAACCTTGCGAGAATATGGAGAAGCGTGGCAAAACTATCAACAGGCGATCGCGATCGATATCGAATTTGGCAATCTCTACTCCCAAGCCAAAACATACCACCAGTTAGGAAGATTAGCCCAAGAATTACGAGAATATGGAGAAGCGCGGCAAAACTATCAACAGGCTCTAGCGATCTTTATCGAATTTGGTGATCGCTACTCCCAAGCCAGCACATACGGACAATTAGGATTATTAGCAGAAGCAGAAAATAACTTCACAGAAGCAGGGCAAAATCTATTACAGGCTTTAGAAATCTTTGCTCAATTTCAAGATCAGTATAGTGTGGAAATGACTGTAAATATTCTCTCTCGCTTCTATCAAGCCACCCAAGACCCGAGCCTATTAGAAGCAATGGCAAAAGTTTTAGGCGTAACCGTTGAAGAACTCGAACAAGCGCTAGAATCAAATTAGCACTTATGGAGCAATTACAATGAACTGGGAAACCTATATCCACTCCGATCCCGATATTTTAGTCGGCAAGCCAGTTATCAAAGGCACAAGGCTTTCCGTCGAATTTATTTTGGGCTTATTGTCCGCAGGTTGGACAGAACAACAAATATTTGAAAACTATCCCACTCTAAACCAAAATTCACTCAGAGCCGTATTTGCCTTTACTAGCGAATGTATGCGCGATATGACGCTATATACAATTCCAACACCTCGTAAGGCAAGTTAATGCAGTTTTTAGCAAACGAAAATTTCCCCCTAGTCAGTGTTAGAAATTTGCGAGATTTTGGCTTAGACATCGCATCTATCATGGAAGATTCTTCAGGAATCAAAGATACTGAAGTCTTAGCAAGAGCAGTTAGTGAAAATAGAATTGTCCTGACATTTGATCGCGACTACGGCGAATTAATTTTTCGGCGATTTTTACCAAAACCCATAGGAGTCATTTACTTTCGCTATCAGCCGCTAACCCCATTAGAACCTGCCCAGCATCTAATCAGGTTGCTTTGTGAAGATAATATAAAATTAACAGAAATGTTTACCGTGCTAGAGCGAAATAAAATACGACAGCGAACCTTGCGATCGCGGTAATCCCTATGCAATTACGAGGATTTTTATTATGGTGTGGAAAGATCGAATTACAATAGATCCATCTGTCTGTCATGGTAAAGCCTGCATCAAAGGAACGAGAATCATGGTGTCAGTCATTCTCGACAACCTCGCCGCCAGAGTCAGCCAAGCAGAAATCTTGCAGAGTTACCCCACCCTCACACCTGAAGATATTTTTGCCGCCATCAGCTATGCTGCCGAATTAGCCCGTGAGCAAGCAGATAATCTCCAAATGGAAAAAGGAAAATATGAATCAATTAACATTAGCGCCAAAGTTAGATAGCCTATTAACAGAATTTCGTGACGAACTGCAACACCTGTATGGCAGTAAATTCTTGCAAATCGTTTTATATGGTTCACAGGCACGCAATCAAGCCACAACTGACTCAGATATTGATGTTGCTGTCATCCTCAAATCTCCCATCTCCCCTCCTGCTGAAATCTTCCACATGGGCGCAATCAAATCTAGACTCAGCCTTCAATACGACGAACTCCTATCTGTAATTCCCATCTCAGAAGAAGACTTCAGAAACAAATCCACTCCACTCTTAAACAACATTCGTAGAGAAGGAATCGCTCTATGAGTCAAGTTCAATAATGCAAAAGACTTTTTAGCTCAAGTCAGAGAATACCTAGCTTAAATACTTTCAGAAAATAGACTATGACTACTCAACTAACTGCAACCGAAATCCAAAACATTAGCCAACTTTTGCAAGACTATGCCCCTGCTCAAAAGGCATTAAACCTGCTAAACGAAACCAATGGCGATCTTGAAAAGAGCTTTGAGGAGCTATGGACAGAACAACATGGACAACAGGACTTCGACAAAAACAAACTTTGGCAATCCACAGTCACAGTCTTCCGTCAAGAACTTTGCGGCAAAGAAGGCTTTCAAAATCAAGTCAAAGAATATAACAAAAATCCCACTAGCGCTCCATTACTCACAGGATTAATTGTTTCTGTAGTTCATTCGGTCGGCTTTCCCATTGATCCTGCGATCGCAACCGTCGTCGTTCTCTATATTCTCAAAGTTGGCATCAATATCTTCTGCGACTACATCAATCCAGAAGCAACCAAAAAGTAAAGCTTAAATACAACCAAAAAAAGCGGCGCTTCGCGCCGCCTTTTTTTTGATTTCTGATTTTGTAGTGATTCTAGCGGAAATTTTTTGAATAATTGTATACAGTATACAAACTGATATTTTAAACAACCCAAGCAAGACATCATGGCAGATAAAGAACTGAACCTAGTCAAAGAGCTAGGCGAAGATATTGCTAAGGCTCCAGTGGTCACTAAGTCTGGATTAATTTATGGACTGAATGATAAACCTCCTGTTGTTGAAGCTATATTCGTAGCTTTTCAGCATGTTCTTGCTGCTTTTGTTGGTATCATTACCCCTCCAATTATTATCTGTACCAGCTTGGGATTAGATGCGGCAAATACTAGTTATTTGATTAGTATGTCGCTCTTTACTTCAGGAATTTGCACTTATATTCAATGTAAAAAGATTGGCCCAATCGGTTCGGGTTTGCTAAGTCTACAAGGAACTAGTTTTGCTTTTCTTGCACCAATTTTAGGCGTAGGTACAGCTTCTTTGCAGAGAGGTGATTCCCCAGAGCAAGCTCTAGCATTGATTTTTGGAGTTTGCTTGTTTGGCTCATTCGTGATAATTATTTTGAGTCAGTTTATTCATCTCCTCGACAAAATCATTACACCAGTTGTATCAGGTACGGTCGTAATGATTATTGGTTTAGGGTTGATTAAAACTGGAATGATCAGTCTTGCGGGTGGGGCTGTGGCTCTAGCCAAAAACGATGGTTCATTTGGTAGTTTTCAGAATCTTGCACTTGGCGGCGCAGTGCTACTTATTGTGGTTGTGCTAACGCTTTCACATAATCGCTATTTGAGAATGGGTGCGATCGCGATCGGTTTAGCAGTTGGGTTTATCACCTCCCTATTCCTTGGTATAGTCAACTTCAGTTCGCTCACCCAAATGCCATTTTTTCGGCTTCCAGTTCCTTTTCGTTATGGAATCAGTTTTGATTTCGGAGCTTTCTTACCATTTGTTTTGATATACATATTGACGGCAATTGAAACCGTTGGCGATTTGACCGCAACATCAGCTGTATCAGGCGAACCAGTCAGTGGTGGCGTATATGTTCGCCGCATCAAGGGCGGAGTCTTAGGAGATGGGATTAACTCATTGATTGCCGCAGTTCTCAACACTTTCCCAAATACGACCTTTAGTCAAAACAATGGTGTTATCCAAATGACAGGCGTGGGCAGCCGTTATGTTGGTTTCTATGTAGCTGGGATCTTTGTGATATTAGGCTTATTACCTTTTGTTGGCGGCATATTTCAATCGATTCCACAGCCAGTTTTGGGTGGTGCAACCCTAGTTCTATTTGGCTCGATCGCAGTGGCAGGATTGAACATCGTCGTATCGGCGGGACTGGATCGCCGCTCGATAATTATTGTTGCTGTGTCCTTAGGTTTAGGATTAGGCGTAATATTTGCTCCTGAGATTTTTGTAGGAAAGCCTGCAATTTTTAGTAGTCTATTTGGTTCTTCTATCTCTACAGGTGGTTTGACAGCAATTCTGCTTAGTTGGCTATTGCCTAGATCTGAAGAAGCGGCTCTTGTGGAGCAAGAAAATCCCGTCTAGTCTGCTTACAAAAAGCAAGAAGCGAAGAGCGGCGCAAAGCGCCATTCTTCGCTTCTTGCTTTTTTTTGAGCTAATAAATTGATTCCTTTGGTTTCACCAAGTTAATCGCTCTCAAGCCCGAAATCACCCCTGTCCCAATCACAGCACCAGATAAACCTCGCAAGGCATTCTCGACAGGAATAATGGGAATTAACATATTCCAAATTGGTTCTGGCCAGTTGAATAGATAATAAGTAAATGGAACTTGGCTAAGATGAGCCAGTCCGCAAATTGTCCAAGTACCGCCAAAAATCCCGATCGCTACTTTTACAAAGTTACTGCTACTAATCAGACGTGAAAATAATGTGCGCGTTGGCAACACAAATAATATTACGGCTGACCAGTCGATAAAGGCTCCTGCCACAAAAGTATTTACAGGAATCCCATTACGTATAATCGCTAAATAAGCATAAGCTGCAAGCTCGATCGCAAACAGAAGCGTTAATCCCAAAAACCAATATTTGCGCTTTTGTCCAGTCACCATCGATCCTGCCGCAAAGCTAGCGATCACAGCGCCCCAAATCGCGATCGCGGGAACTCCTGCGGTATAGGGTGCAAGAAATACGCCGATTAATGTGCCGATGCCGCTAGCTAATGCACCTGCTAAGGGACCAAGCAACCAACCCAGCAGAGGATAAATACTTTGACTAAGGGGAATACCTTTGCCTGAGCCAAGCACAATCGAAAAAGGAATAAATGCTAAAACCGTAGCAACGGCAGCGAGAACAATAATATAAGCGATCGGTGCACCGTCGATTGCTGCACCTCCCATAGTTTTCACTTCGCGTTCTAAGCCTTCGGGGATTTGATCTTCGGTCATAGCGATTTCACTGCGTATCAATTACGAATTACGAATTATAAAAAATAATTCGTAATTCGTAATTATCAAATCATTTTTGTAGCTTAGTCAAATAGGCGATCGCCAAAGTGATCGCTATAAACTTGAAAAAAAGCTACAAATTATTGACTTTAATTCTCAAGTACGCTTAAGCTGTATTTATTAGTTATTGCAAGTAATTCTTTATTAGCATATTGCCTGTTTTCAAAAAATCAATGAAAAAAATTTCGTGTTTGCCTATTAATCTTACAGTAGTCGCAGGGTTAATATCTTTGGTGGGTTTAACTTCTTGTACAGAAAATGCTCCAAAGCCTCCATCTCAGACTAATGCAGCTCAGACATCTACTCCAACCAAGGAGACCGCCCCAGCAACAAAGCCTACTTCTACTGAAGTAGCACAGGCTCCGCTCAAAGAGGTTACAATTGCCTTTGCAACTCGCCGTGATACTAAAGATTTGCAAAATAAAGTTGATCAAGTTACGGCAATTTTGTCCAAAGAAGTCGGTATGCCTGTGAAGGGAATCACCGCTGACGAAACAGCTTCTGTAGAAGCTTTAAAAGCTGATCGCGCCAATGTTGCTTTTTTGAGTGGTCGTGCTTCACTCAAAGCCGAGCAACTATCTGGCGCAAAAATGTACTTAGCGGAAGTTCGTGCTGACTATTCGGGGGGCAAGACCTACAACTCGATCTTTGTGGTTCCTGAAGATAGCCCGTTAAAAACCTTGGCTGATCCTACCCAAACTCTAGAACAGTTGCGTGGTAAGCGCATGGCGTTTACTTCTCGTTCTTCTGGATCTGGATTTATTTTTCCTGTCAGTGAATTGGTGGGACTCAAGTTCGTGGATGGGCCCGATCGCTTAGAACAGTTTTTTGGCAAGGTTACCTATGGAGACGGCTACAGTAGCGCCTTGCAAGCACTATTACGCGGTCAAGCTGATGTTGCCGTAGTTTCAGAATATGCGCTGCTCCCACCTTGGATTACGGCAGAAGAAGGGAAAAAGTTGCGGGTACTGCACGCAGTCCCTAACGTACCAGCCCATGGGATCGTCATTGATGATAGTGTGCCAGCCGATCTTCGCGAAAAGTTGATTAATGCATTTTTGAAGCTGAATGAGCCTGAAAATAAAGCCCTGTTTCTCAGTCTTTACAACTCTACTGAGTTAGTCAAAGTTGATCATGAGCAACATTTGGCAACGATGCGTACAGCAATTCAACGAGCTGGGCTTAAACCATAGTAAAGAAAATTGACCCCACCCTAACCCTCCCCTTGCAAAGGGGAGGGAACAAGATTTCTGGTCTTCCCCCTTTGCAAGGGGGAATTAGAGGGGTAAAGCCCGACTTATGACTAAGCGATGGGAGATTCTTTACGAGAAATTACCTTAGATACCTATATTCAAAAAATCAGAAACTTTAAATCATGGAACTTGAATCAGAAAATAATTCACCTGCGATCGCCTGTCACAATGTCCGCACTGCTTATCAGCCTACGTTAAAACGTCCGATCTTGAATGGAATTGATCTGCAAATCAAGCATGGGGAATTCGTGGCTCTACTTGGACTGAACGGGGCAGGTAAATCAACACTTTTGCGATCGCTGGTAGGATTAGTTCCTGTCAGTCAGGGCGAAATTCAGATTTGTGGTACGAAAGTCCAACCAAAGCAAGTCGATGAAGTTCGCAAAAATGTCGGCTTTCTCTTTCAAGGCGGCGGCTTAGTCGATCAACTTTCCTGTTTAGATAATGTTCTCTGTGGATGTCTTGGAGATCTCAATACATGGCAGAGTTTATGGGGATTTCCAAAGCGCGATCGCCGCGTGGCTATCCAGTTATTACAAAAAATGGGATTGCAAGAACAGATCTACCAAAAAGCTCGCCAACTAAGCGGCGGACAACGCCAACGAGTTGCGATCGCTCGTACCTTGATTCAGTCACCACATATTTTGCTAGCCGATGAGCCAACTACTGGTTTAGATGTGTCGGGCGTTGAGCAAGTGATGAGCAGTTTACAAGAGATGAATCGCAGAGGCTTGACAGTTGTGGTCGTACTGCACGATCTCGCCCTTGCCGCCAAGTATGCTCAGAGAGCGATTGTCCTTCAAGAAGGGCAGGTCTGGTATGATGGGGACTGTCAAAATATGGACAGAGAGTTTGCCAAGTTGCAAAATCTATCCCTAGTTCAGTCCGCTAGC
The DNA here is from genome assembly GCA_031378395.1 of Pseudanabaena sp. OTE_75_metabat_487_sub. Lineage (GTDB taxonomy): Bacteria > Cyanobacteriota > Cyanobacteriia > Pseudanabaenales > Pseudanabaenaceae > Pseudanabaena. The sequence goes on along the minus strand of JANNDZ010000747.1, from coordinate 822 downwards.
GCTGCATAATGAAATTTCTTGATCGAGTTCGCCCCTACACTTCTAGCCGTTACAACATCTGGGCATTCAGAGTTTTAGTAATTATCGGTCTAGGATGGGCTTACATTTGGTCATTACAAGGTTTAAAAGTTGATCCGAAGTTAATCCAAACTAGTCTGCCTTACATGGCGGATTTTTTGTCGCGTCTTTGGCCGCCTGATTTGAGCATTTTAGATGTGGCGATCAAGGCGTTAATCGAGACTGTACAAATGTCGCTCTGGGGGACGACAATCGGGGCAATTTTCTCAATACCGATCGCTCTATTGTCAGCCCAAAATCTTTCGCCATTGTGGTTACGTTGGATTGCAAATCTTTTCCAAAATGCTGTCCGTTCGGTTCCATCGATTATTTTAGGATTGTTTTTTGTGGCAGCGACAGGCTTGGGCGCACCTGCGGGAACTTTGGCGTTGGGCATATACACGATTGGTTATCTAGCAAAGTTCTATCAAGAAGCGATCGAGTCCGTAGATAAGCGATCGCTAGAATCTCTACAAGTGAGCCGCGCCTCATGGTGGCAAATTGCTCAATATGGAATCATGCCACAGGTTTTACCACTCTGCCTCGGCTACACGCTCTATATGTTTGAATACAATATCCGCGCTGCCTCAGTTTTAGGAGTAGTCGGTGCTGGAGGAATTGGCTTCGAGTTAGTCAGCTATATTCGCGGCTTTGAGTACAACAAAGCGATGACGATGATGCTAGTTCTATTGGTAGTTGTGACTAGTATTGATGCGCTCAGCAGTCAATTGCGGAATAAGTTTAAATCAGATTAAAATCTAATTG
>JANNDZ010000667.1:0-3415 GCA_031378395.1 Pseudanabaena sp. OTE_75_metabat_487_sub | reverse complement strand
GTTTGGAATTGTTCTAAGGCATAATCAGTAATATTTTCTTGGCGATCTGTTCCATCGATATCGTAGGTATAGAACGGAAAACATTGAGAACCACCTTGAGGCAATAAATCAGAAATTTGGGTTACTGCCAAAGCAAACGTTGGCATTTCTGTACTGACCTTTAACCAAATCACCTTGTTTTCACTTTCTTGTTCAGGAGTTGGAAAAATATAGGGGAATTGTCCTCTTCGATGATTGAGTATTTCGTCAAAATAAAGATATTGAAAAGAAAAAGGACGATAAAGAGAGTTTCTGATGAGATTGTCAAGTAAAATGTGTAAAGTCTAGAAACTAGATGGGGAGACGATCTTCAAACATGATTGCAAAGCGATTCAAAGCAGGCTTCCAATCTTTAATCGGCATTGTCCACTTCTTAGAAATGTTCCGCATCGCCAAATAGACCAATTTGAAAGCAGCGTCATCAGAGGGAAAAATCTGCTGAGATTTAATCACCTTACGCAAACTGCTGTTCATTGACTCAATCGCATTGGTAGTGTAAATCACCTTGCGAATCTCAGGCGGGAAAGCAAAGAAGGGAATGATATGTTGCCAATGATTGCGCCAAGACTTGCTGATGGAGGGATATTGCTTGTCCCATTTTTCGGCAAACAACTCCAGATTAAATTCAGCCTCAGATTCAGTAGCCGCCGAGTAGATTGCCTTGAGATCGGCACAAACCTGCTTGCGCTGTTGCCAAGAGACAAAAGCGACCGAGTTACGCACCATGTGGACAATGCATAACTGGACAGTGGTTTTCGGAAATACGGTTTGAATCGCATTAGGAAAACCAGTCAACCCATCGACGCAGGCAACCAAGATATCCTTGACCCCACGATTCTTGATTTCTGTAAGTACAGACAACCAAAACTTGGCTCCTTCGTTGGGGGATATCCACATGCCCAGTAGTTCCTTTTGACCCTCCATATTGATGGCTAGGGCAAAGTACAGGGCTTTATTAATCACCACGCCATTGTCTCTGACTTTGACCACGAGACAGTCCATAAACATGATCGGGTACACCGCGTCTAGAGGGCGATAGGGCGCATTGTTTCACTTCATCCATGACCGCATTGGTGACATTGGAGATCAAGGTCGGCGATACTTCTACACCGTACATTTCCTCTAGTTGGGCTTGGATATCCCTGACACTCATGCCCCTTGCATACAGGGAAATGATCTTCTCATCTAGTCCTGATAGGCGGTTCTGTCCCTTTTTTACCAGCAGTGGTTCAAATTCGCCTGCGCGATCGCGGGGGACTGAGATTTCGGCAACACCAAAGTCGCCTTGAATCCGTTTCTGGCTATAGCCATTCCTGCTGTTGCTTTCGCCACTGGGTTTGCGTTCATGCTTCTCATAGCCCAGATGCGTTGATAGTTCTGCTTCCAATGCTCTTTCTACCAATGCTGTGGTCAGTTGCTTGAGAATCCCTCCTTCTCCAAATAAGTCGGGTGGAGTTTTATATTCTTTCAGCAGTTCATCCAACACTTCTTTGCGAATTGTCATTGTTTTTTCCTCGTGTAAGTTATTGTTCTGTATACCTTTCAGCTTTTACACATTTTACTTTAGGGCATCTCTAAAAATAGGTATAGGCAGGACAAGGTTTTTGAGGAATTGGGATAGACATATATTATAATAATTAAGAGATAGAAGAGGTTGAAAAGCAATGCAGGACAGGCAAACAAATATTTTCGATTTTGAAAAGTACGAAGTAAAACACGGCAGCTTTAAAAATTCACTTTTAGAATTAAACAAAGTCATCGACTGGGCCTCATTCCTGCCAATCCTGAATAAAGCATTTAACAAAGAGAAGAAAAGCACAGGAGGCAGAAAATCCTATGACCGCATCCTGATGTTGAAGATCATCATTCTGCAAACGCAATACAACTTGTCAGATGACCAGACCGAGTATCAAATCTATGACCGCAGAAGCTTCAGGGAATTTCTAGGGCTGAGCATTGGAGACGATATTCCTGATGCAAAAACAATCTGGCTATTTAAAGACGAACTAGCAAAGAAAGGAACTGTGGAAAAGTTGTTTACTCACTTTGGAGAACAACTGAATGGAAATGGATATAGAGCGCAGAAAGGACAAATCATTGATGCAAGTATTATCCCCGTGCCAAAACAAAGAAATAGCCGCGAAGAAAACGCCCAGATTAAAGAAGGTGTCGTCCCCGAAGCATGGAAAGAACAACCTAATAAACTAGAGCAGAAAGATACTGATGCAAGATGGACAAAGAAAAATGACATCAGCTACTATGGCTATAAAAATCATGTGGATGTTGATGTCAAACACAAACTGGTTAGGGACTATGAAGTAACCCATGCGGCTGTCCATGACTCGCAAGTAGTCGATGAGATTATCGACCCTCACAATACCAATGCAGATGTTTATGCTGATAGCGCTTATCGTTCTGCCGCACAAGAGGAGAAATTTGCGAGTGATGGTTATCGCAGCAAGGTACATCACAAGGGAACAAAAGCCAAACCACTGTCAGAATTCAAGCAAGAGGTGAATCATAATCGCTCGAAAGTCAGAGCGAAAGTGGAACATATATTTGGCAATCAAATGATGATGATGGGCAGTAAGCTGATGCGCTGTATTGGTATGACCAGAGCTAAGGCTTGTATTGGCTTACGGAATCTAGTCTACAATATGCATCGATTTGCATTTTTGAGTAAATTGCAGGCAAAATCGGCTTAGAACAAGGGATTATTCTGTCTCAAAAGACAGAATAATCGAGAGGTCAAAAATAAATTGTCGAAATCAAGAAGATAGTACATCCAATATCAGGTAATAATCGTGATTACGCCTTGTTTTTTGGGTAATTAATTGCTTTTGTTTTTCGTGTTTGCCTCTCTTAGCCTTTTTTAGAGATGCCCCTAAGATTATATTCATGGAATCTACTGCTTCTCAATTACAAGAACTGCGATCAATTCTAGGGAAAATGGAAATCGCTCTGGGGGCGGTAGATAGCGCAATTGTCTGGACTAATGCAGAAGGACGTATCCAATGGTGTAATAAATCTTTTGATCGCTTAGTTGGGAAGATGCATATTATGATCTTGGGCAAAGAATTGCCGCCACTTTTGCCTTTGCATTATGACGGCAGTCTTGTACCAACAGAAAGATATCCTGTTGCCTTAGCCATAGAGAAGAAAGGAAAAATTAGTGAGAGTTACGAGTGTAATCTTGGTGAAAAAGGCTCGATCCTTGAAGTTACTTCTACATACATGGAAATAGCGGTTAATGAGCCAAAGGAAATTAGCATAGTCATCGCGATTAATGATATTACAGAACAACAAAGAACTCAGACATTACTTCAGCAATCTAAAACAGAATTAGAGAAAAGGGTCAATCTAAGAACTCAAGAAC
>JANNDZ010000657.1:0-8209 GCA_031378395.1 Pseudanabaena sp. OTE_75_metabat_487_sub | reverse complement strand
ATTTGCCCAGTTATCCATTCTCTGGGTTACTTTTTCCTGCTCTTTTTCTCGTTTTCTTAATCAACTTAGTCTAAACTCCAGTTAAAGGGGAGCAATCAAGTAAATAATATTCAATCACTTGCAAATTTGACGCATTTATCTCAACTCTATCTCGCAGCAAATCAAATCAATAGTATCAAACCACTTACAAATTTGACTAAATTAATTTGGCTCCATCTTGGCGCTAATCAAATTAGTAATATTGAGCCTGTGGCAAGGCTAACCAATTTGCAAGGAATCTGGCTTTACGGTAACCAAATCAGTGATATCGAGCCACTTAGTAGTTTAACTAATTTAATTTACCTCAATCTTTTTGACAATCAAGTCACTGATGTTAGTCGACTTGCAGTTTTGTCTAATTTGACTAAGCTCTCACTCGGCAAAAATAGAATCAGCGATGTTAGTTCACTTGCAGTTTTGTCTAATTTGACTAAGCTCGATTTAACTGGAAATCCAATTAGTGAAAAGCCCTGCCCAATTAAACCAGAATCTGTTTGTAAGTCATCTATATTTTAAGCACCATTACTATTTCAAAGAAGTTTGTCCTCATTTATTGATGATGACGATCACGAATGAATCTGCGATCGCGCACAACCACAATTTCACAAGAGTGATAGAATTTTTATGACCTATACTATAGAGCGACCAAAAATACTATGAAATCATCTTTGCGTTTTAGTATTGCCTCAGTCGCTATAGTAATTCTATCGTTTCAAGTTCCACAGTTTGAGGTGTTTTCTGCGAATATTCAAAGTTTTGAGCAATGGTGTTTGCAGAAAGATTCTCTTCCAGTAGAGACTAAGAGAACAGTTGAGGTAATGCTCAAGGCATCTGGCACACAAGAATGTAGGTTGGCTGATGTAAAACTCAATAGTCTAACTAAACTCGATCTCAGAGCTAATCAGATCAGTGGTAACAAGCCGCCAGATCTCAGAAGAGCTAATCAGATCGGTGATATTAAGCCACATCTCAGAGCTAATCAGATCAGTGATATCAAGCCACTTGCGAGTTTAACTAATCTAACTGAACTCGATCTCGGTAGAAATCAAATCAGTGATGTGAAGCCACTTGCGAGTTTAACTAATCTAACTAAACTCAATCTCTACAACAATCAGATCAGTGATATCAAGCTACTTGCGAGTTTAACTAATCTAACTGAACTCGATCTCGGCAGAAATCAAATCAGTGATGTGAAGCCACTTGCGGGGTTGACTAAGTTGACAATTCTCTATCTCGAAAGAAATCGAATCAGTGATATCAAGCCTCTTGCGCGTTTGACTAGGTTGAGTATTCTCTGTCTCGAAAAAAATCAAATCAGTGATTTTAAGCCACTTGCGGGGTTGACTAATTTGACTGACCTCTATTTTACGGGCAATCAAGTCAGCGAAAAGGCTTGCCCAGTCAAACCAGAATCTATTTGTAAGTACTAATAATTGCATAGCGCGATCGCAATATTTATTGGTGATGGTGAGCACGAATGAATATGCGATCGCGCACAACCAAAACATCACAAGAGTGATACGATATTTTTGTGATTCACGCTGTAAAGCGACCAAAACTAATATGAAATCATCTTTGCAATTTGGTATTGTCTCAGCCACAATACTAATTCTATCGTTCCAAGTTTCAAGGGTTGATGCCGCTCCAAATAATAATTTAAGCTTTGAGCAATGGTGTCTGCAAAAAGACTCTCTTCCAGGCGAGACTAAAAAAACGGTTGAGGTAATGCTCAAGAGATCTGACACGCAAGACTGTAAGCTAGCTGATATGAAGCTCAATAGCCTATCTACACTTTCGCTCAACGGGACTCAAATCAGTGATACTAAGCCACTTGCAGGTTTGACTAAGTTAACAGAACTCTATCTCGGTGACAATAAGATCACTGATATTAAGCCACTTGCGGGTTTGACTAAATTGACTTTTCTCGATCTAGGCAACAATAAAATTAGCGACATTAAACCACTTGCAGGTTTGACTAAGTTAACAGAACTCTATCTCTTAAGAAATAAAATCGCTGACATTAAGCCACTTGCGAGTTTGACTAAGTTGACTTTGCTTTCGCTCAACAGCAATAAAATCATTGATATCAAGCCTTTTGTGGGCTTGACTAATTTGACTCACCTCAATCTTAGTAGCAATCAAATTAGCGACATTAAGCCCCTTGAGAGTTTGACTAATCTAACGGCACTCTTTCTTGGCGAGAATAAGATCGGTGATATTAAGCCGCTTGAAGGTTTGGCGAACTTAACTTTTCTCTCACTCAGTAGAAACCAAATCAGTGATATTAAGCCACTTACGGGTTTAACTAATTTAATGCTCCTTTATCTCGGTAAAAATCAAATTAGTAATGTTAAGCCACTTGAGGGGTTGACTAAGTTGAGTAACCTAATTCTTGAGAAGAATCAAGTCAGCAATGTTAATCCACTTGCAGGTTTGAAGGATCTAACGGAACTCTCACTCAGCGATAATCAAATCACTGATGTTAAGCCACTTGTGGGTTTGACTATGTTGGATCGACTCTCACTCGGCAGTAATCAAATCAGTGATGTTAAGCCACTTGCGGATTTGACTCATCTAACGTTACTTGCTCTCGACGGTAATCAAATCAGTGATGTTAAGCCACTTGCGGGTTTGACTAAGTTGACTTACCTCGGTCTTAGTAACAATAAAATTAATGACAACTCCTGCCCAGTCAAACCTGAATCTGTTTGCACATACTGGTAGTCCTAAAAAGGAAAGGATTTATATGGTAAAGATGGGCGGCGCTAAGCGCCGCCCATCTTTACCTGTTTAGCACTACCCACATACTAAACATTCCGTAGCGTGATCGCCTATTTATTGGTGATGATCATGATTAAAATATGCGATCGCGAATATCTTAAGTTTTAAAGCAGCAATAAAGCAACAAAATTATTACGGCGGGCTTGGTCTGACGTAATAATTTTGTTGCTTTAGTTTTGGAATTAGAATAGAAACTTATCTGTGCTTTTCAGCCGTGACTACTCCAAAGATGCCATTTTCTTCCATTTGCACCTGAAAGTTCTCAAATCCAGCCGCTTCCGCCCATTGGCGAATTAGCTCCCAAGAACGCACCCGCATTACCCAAGGCAGCCCCGTATGAGCTGGCAAAGTACGAGCAATCATTTCTAGCTGAGGATGCTGCGGCTGAATCGTGAAGATCAGCGTCCCTGATGTATCGAGAATCCGATAGAGTTGCTGAAAGTGATTTTTAATCAGCGCGTCATTTGGCAAAATCTCATGTAGTCCTGAAACAATTACCAAATTTGGTCTTGGCAACACCCGCTCAAGATCTTCGTCATTGAACGCATCAGCCTGTTCGATCTGAGCGGTAACTCCGAATTGAGTCGCTAACTGACGTGCCTTAGTGACATTCTCCAATTTATAATCTCGCAGTGTCGCCGCGATCGCATTATTTTTAAATTCCTGTTCAAATTCTTGCAACACCTCTAGATCGTAGCGACCACCGCCGCAAGCAACATCCAACAAATGACAAGGAATATTTTGCTGTTGATAGGACTGCAATACTCTGCGGAGTGTGGTTTTCATCAACTGCGATCGCGATCTAATGCCGCGCCATCCTTGAGAGTTGAGATAGAACCAGTCAATGAGAGTTCCTAAAGGTGTAGTACCACTGGGCTGATTTTTATAAACATACTCCAGCATCACACCCGAATCAAAACCATACTGAAAGCCAATCTGAATGCCTTGTGATAGTTTGCCAATGGTTTTGAGAGAGAGATTCATCAATCCGTAGTACCAAGCTTTAGGATTCCAGATCGGTAAGGGAAGCAAGAGTTGTTCGTAGGTGGGAAATGTTTTTTGTAGCATGATAACCTCGGTGGGTAAGGAGAAAAGAAAAAGGAAAAATAATTTGGATTCTGTAGGGGCTGTGCCCCCGTGCCAGCCCTTGATTTAGGCTGTCTCAGAAATTTGCTTTCTTCGTAAGGTTGGTTGTTTAGTCCACTTCAGTGGACTTGAGCTTTTAGCCAAGAACTTGAGTTCTTGGTTTATCTTTCTGCTGATAGCGCCTGTACACGATCAGTTAGTTGCTGGAGAAAGGTTTGTTTTTGTCCATTCCAATACATTGATTCACCAATGCAGATTGAGCAGAGTAATGGGACTATGAGAAAGTCACCTTTGGGGAGAGCTTTGCCTAGACCATGTAAGAAAACGGGAACGATCGGTACATGAGGATGTTGCTTAGCTAGATGGGCGATGCCACTTCTAAACTCGCCGAGGCTCTCAGGTGTGCCTCTAGTGCCTTCAGGATAGAGAATTAGAATCTGGTTTTGGGCGATCGCATCGGCACAGTTTTTAAAGAAATTGCGATGGTTGCAGCTATTATCTCGACAGTTACCCGATTCAGTTGAAACGGGAATAATATGTAGAATGTGACGTGCAAACCATGCTAAGCAAGGGTTTTGTTGGAGAAAATACTCCTCATTGGCGACGGGGCGAAGATGCCGCACCTTTGACAAAGGGAATAGTGACAAGAGAACAAGGGTATCTAGATGGCTATTGTGATTAGCAACTAGAATTGCGGGGCCATTTGTGGGTAATCTCTCCCGATGTTGAATGCGTAATCCTAGTAGGACTAAGACGATAATTTTTGTGGTCAAAAAGAAGATAACGCTAATAATTTGTTTCATAGCAGTTGTCCTTGGAAGTAGAAATAAACTGTGAAGTGGAAAAATAGAGGAGCGGTATAAGTGAGGCTATCGATACGATCCAAAATGCCCCCATGCCCAGGAAGCAGATTGCCACTATCTTTAATGCCCAAATCTCGTTTTAGAGCAGAGATATTCACATCACCGATAAACCCTGTCAGGCTTAGTAGTAGTCCTAAAAAACCTGCATGGACTAAATCAAAGGGAGTCAACCAAGGCGCTAAGGCGATCGCTAATCCTGTGGTTGTCAAAACTCCACCAAGCAATCCTTCAACGGTTTTATTGGGACTGACTTTGGGAATGATCTTATGGCGACCAAATAGTTTGCCAAAGATATATTGAGAAATATCGTTGATTTCCGTCAGCAGTAATAGATAGACTAATAAACCTGTACCACCTGAGATCGGATTGCCACTTAATGGAAGCATGATTAAGTAGGAGAGATGGCTAATCGTATATACATTCAGCATCAGCCCCCAATGGATTGTGCCGATCGCATTTAAAAACCCGTCAGTTTCGCCGTTGAGCAACATGCGCATCGGTAAGAGCAAGAACATATAGATGGGAATGAAGATTAAAAACATGCCGTACCAGCCAATATAAATCCAAAAATATTGGAGGACTATGGCAAGGTAAGCCCAGAGCAAAACGCGGCGATCGCTAAAGCGAGTGGGAATTACTGAGAGATATTCTCGGAGAGCAATGAAACTAAGAAACATAAAGAAGATGATGGAAACAGGATGCTTTAGCAATATCGCGAGACTAAAAATAGTCACCATCACCCACCAAGACTTGATACGGGCATTTAGTTCGCTATAGTCGGTAGCCCAATTACTCAAGGCTAAACCGAGGGAGATCATTGTCGCGATCGCAAGTAGTCCAAAAATTCCAGCGAGGGTAATTAACACTGGTGTAGCTAAATTTATTTCCATGCTTCTACCTCCTGTAACATTCCTTGAGTGCGATTAATAATTGTCCAAATTTGCAGAAAAATCACTCCAATTAAAAGGATATTGAGCCATTGAGAGGGTGCTACTCTTAACCCAAGAATCAAGCCAATTACGCCAAATACAAAAGCGCGATCGCTCTTGCCCATTGGCCCCTCGTAATGACGTTTATGGTCAATTTCATAACCTAAGACCCCGACCATTTCCGAAGCGATCGCTAATATTACAATTCCAACAATCAAGGGGGCAGAAACACCAGCAATTAGAGCAAATGGTAGATAGAGAAAAACATCAGATATGACATCTCCCATCTCATTGAGAATGCAGCCCAAGGCTGATTTCTGATCATGTTCGCGAGCCAGCATTCCATCGATCGCATTAAGCGCCATGCGGACTAATAAGGCGATCGGCAGGGAGTAAAGAACCTGTTGTGTTGTGGGCAAAAATGAATTTGCAAGTTGAGTACTTTGCACAAGTGCTAGTCCTGTTACTCCAGACAACAAAATCGCCGCTCCTGTAACTTGGTTAGGAGAAATTTGCCATGTTGCCAATTGAGCTACTAATGGGCGGAGCAGATTTTGAAAGGCTGATTTGGCTTGGTAGATTGAAATCATTAGCTTCTCCGAAAACTCATGAGCTAATCATGCAACCTGCACCCCTGTAATGAGAATGACTTGATCGAGCAGACTGCGATCGCCTCGAAGTAGATCGAAGTAGGGCGAAGTTTTTTTAGATGTGGTTAGAGGGTATGCGATTGCATAGCTTATATACCTGCTCTCGTCCTTTTGTTTTTTGCTAAAATAGCTTCCATCATTGACCTTGTCCTTTTTTCCTTTTCCCTTGAAACGTTATGCTAAAAAATATCTCAAATCATTTCACCATCGAAACTGAACAAGAAGACGATACTCGTTGGATTGCTGAAATCTTGGAAATTTCAGGAGTTCTTGTGTATGGCAGCACTCAACAACAAGCCATAACTAAAGCCCAAGCTCTAGCTCTGAGAGTCATAGCTGATAAACTAGAACATGGAGAAATGGCTTTTGGCTTGACGAGTTTTGAATTCGTAGCAGCATAGAGAACTTATCAAATGAGTCAGTGGTCATCTGCAAAAGCCAGAAAAGTATTGTCGGCGCTAGAAAAAATTGGCTGGAAAGTCAAACGTCAGTCGGGATCTCACAAAATTTTAGAGAGAGAAGGCTGGGAAGATTATGTATTTGCTTTTAGAGATAGCGATGAAATTGGGACAAAAATGCTTACTCGAATAGCTAAGAAAACAGGACTGAAACCAGAAAATTTATAAGTAAAAAGGCAGAGGTCTAACAAAACTTGATTTTTTAGCGATTTTTGTAGAGAGATTAGCGATCGCAGCGTAAATGCTGAGAAACTTTTCAGAGGTCAAATATTCACTTGCGGATCTTCAAAATTAACATGTCAAGTTCGCCAGTAATTCGTCCTGAAGCCCTTGAGCAATGGCTTTCAGAAACAATCCAACAACATTATGTAGCGCTGCTGCTTCGGCGGATCGGGATGACGCGGCGCAGAGCCGATTGTTTTGTGCGACTAGCGCTTTACTTATTTTTAAAAGATTGTCAAGCTCGAAAAATACTCCCGAAACCACCACTTACGGAGTTATCTTTTCCACAAGGATGGGTTGAATGTAGTTGCCTCGAAGCCGCAGATGTATTTTATAGCGACAAGGATCGCGGCGGCGATCGCTCAGCGGGGATGATGCTGAATAAACTAGTTGATTTGGGGCTAATCGAAAAACAGTTTGATGGCAACTGCACCCAAATCAAAATTCAACCGCTGCCAGATCTGCTTAAAAGTGATACTTCAGACTCAAATATAAGCTTTGCGATCGAGCCCTTTGACCCACGCAGTGATGCGATTCCGATCGCAAATCTATTAGCTAGTAACTACAACTGGCTCAATCGCAATAACGAGGCAGTCACCTATCGCATTGCCAATATTCTCCGCGATTGGGCTGGTCAATATGCGACAGGCTTACGGGTATTGCGTCGTAGTGACAATCAAAACCCTGTCGGGTTCTATGCTTTCTATCCTACTAAACGGGAATCAGAAATAAAGTTTTTTGAGCCTCCAAGTCGCGGACTGCATTTGAGTCAAGTTTCTGATATCGATCCTTTTCAGATGGCTTTGGCAGGAGATGAAACTTGTCAGTCCATTTTTGTGAGAAGTTGGGTGATTGATAGTGAATATCGACAGGCATCCCAGCCTAGCCTTTTACTGGATTCTCAACAAACTCTCCAGAGAATGCAGCAAGATTTCCCAAATCTCTGGGATATGTATACTCTAATCATTCATCCCAATTATGCAGCGTTAGCAGGAGCCTTAGGATTTCAGAAAACTAATTCTGATCCGAAGATGCCTCTCTATTGGATGTATCAAGCAGTGGATCGCTTCCTCAAACTTGACATGCAAAAGCTATAATACCAAATGAAGAAATGGCAACGCCATTTCTTCATTTAAAAAACCTTACTGTGTTTAGTTTTTGATTCACAAAAGTGTTGTCAC
>JANNDZ010000267.1:0-9425 GCA_031378395.1 Pseudanabaena sp. OTE_75_metabat_487_sub | reverse complement strand
CGCGACTCTCTTTTGTTAAGGAAGTAAATTTTCCATAGCAGCGCCAACTACTCGATAGTCACTATCTTGCCTGAGCGTAGACATTGCTTCCTTCGCTTCCTCAGTATCAAATTGCATTAAGGCATAGGCAAGTCTGACTCGGATATATTCCAATTCTGAATCTTTAAAACTTAAGAGTTTTGCTAAAGCTGCCTCAGACTGACGTGATTTAGATAAAGCTCCTAAGCCATCGATACAAGCTTCTTTTACACCCGCGTCTTCACCTTCTAGACCGAGATTACAAATTTCCAAAACTTCTTCATAACATTCCATTTCTACTAGAGCCGCTAAGATACTGCGACGTAATAGCCAGTGATCATCTTTGACAAAAGCTTCAACTAGATGAGAAGCAGAAATGCGCTCAAAGAGAGATAGTGAGTTTGCTGCTTCTGCTCTGACATTGGGAGTATTGTCAAAGCGCATGATTTGCAGCAGTGCGACAAAGGATTCTGATGTTTTCTGTCTACCGAGTTCACGAGCAACAAAGGTACGCACTAAAAATTCTGGATCTTTTATCTGTTTCGTTAAGATAGGAACGGCAATATCTGCTGAATAATCTTTAAGAGCTGCGATCGCTTTGATCCGATATTGAAAATCAGGATTTTGGAGGTCGGTTTCGATTTGAGTGAGATCCATAGGGTGAGATACTTCGATAGGATAACGATAAAATAGCAATCCAATTTTTTAGTGGCGCGGCTTTGCCGCGCCACTAAAAAATTGGTTCTTTATTAATTTAATTAAACCTTTTAACTATGTCTCAATTTCAACTGAGTGATAAAGTTCGTGAACTAATTAAAAAATCACGAATCGTAAGTTTTGCAAATTTACAGGATGCCTACCCTATTGAAGTCATTCAGTGCTTGCAAGCTGCCGATGATCAAAGTCGCTATCTTACAGATATAGATTTGCGACAGATGCAAGAGCTTGCTCCCGCGATCGCTAAGTTTATTCCTGTTGTACAGCTTCTGCGCGATCGCGTTAATGAGATTGTCGATGAAGCCAGAGCAGAGGTTTTACAGGTCTTTCCAAAAATCACCCAAGAAGGCGGCGGGTTATATCCTGCTGAGAGAGCCAATGCTTGCTGGCGAGATTTCTGGCACTTTTTGCGGTGCATTACTTATGGCATCACAGAACAGGGTACTGACTACCTAAGTGCAGAGGGATTGCAATATATGAACTTGTTGTATCAGGAGTTGCAAGTACCGCTAGATGCTATGGTTGTTGGTTTAGAGGGAATTAAGTCTGCAAGTTTAAAACGTTTGGAATCAGAGCAAAAATCTGAATTAGCTCCATATTTTGATTGCCTGATTGAGCAGCTAAAACAATTTAAAACGAAATTATAGTGATTTGTATTATAAAACCGAATGAAAAACACTTTTTTCATTCAGTTTTAATGAATATTTTAGATTCTTGTTGCCCAGAAGAGTGACTTATCTCCGCCATGAAATTTTATATTTCCTTCTAAAGAATTGTCATCCTGCAACTGTAACCAACCACTACCAGCAGCATCATCACATTCATCATTGCCATCCCAAGTAAATTCAAATCTTTCCCCAGATTTATTTTTGACGACTTCACCATCGATTTGTCCCGAAACCAAACCAAACTGAAAATCGCCATTACCACTTTTGTCCACAGTGACGTAAGCTTGCACTTCCATATTGCAAAAGTCCTCATCCCAGAGTTCCATCTTTTTGATATGCCAAGTTCCAGAAAACTTCATACGTAATTCTCCTATATCAATTACTTCGTGAATTAAACTATAGCGGCTATTACATAAAAATATCGCTTCGCGCCACCTTCATTTTTTACAGAAGTTGCGCTCTTATGCAACCGAATCAAATAACATTGTGGTCATATAGCGATCAGCCCATTCTGTGCCAAAGGATTTTTCGAGCACCCGACGAGTTTTGTCGTTTTGTTGTTGCTTTTCGCAATAATATTGCTGACCTGCGATCGAGCTTGCCACTTCAAGATCAGAAGTCAGAGGCTTGGTTGCACTGGCTATTTGGCAATGGATCGTCAAAAAGTCTCGCACTCGTTGCAAAAATGCTTGCTCTTCCAGTTCACCCATTGGACGCACAAACAAACAAAATTCCGAGAAAATATCTGCCCATTCTGGCAAAGCACGGGGCTGCGAGAAGTTGAGATCAGGTAATGCAGACAAGGCTTGATTGTATGCAACTGGGAGCGATCGCTCAGCATTTACAGGCGAAAGATCTGCGATCGCGGCACTAATAGCGCCACCACGACCACCAACAATATCAGCACCAAATATAGGCAAAGCATATTCGGGATTCGGAAACATCACACAGTGCAAAATATCCAGCCCGTTACCAACTTGAGCTAGTTCGAGATGCAGCTTACGAAATTGGGGAGCTTGATAGCAAAGATTTTCGATCACCAGCTTTTCACCTTCTAGATGCCCCTCAATATAGCCAAGTCCCTCTGGGACTCTATAAGGGGATAGCTCTAGATTGGTTTGCCATACTTTTTCGATGCAGTCAGCTAACTGGCAAATTAAAGCATGTTGGCGATTTCGCAATGATGCTGGCATAAACTTCGATATACGTTTCTATTTGAGTATAGAATGGTGCTCGCAAAAAACTCTACAAGAAATAAAAAGCTTTGCAAAGTAAAGTTTTTTGAAATTATTTACTCACCTTCCGCAGAGCAAAGATCTGCCCTCATCCCCCAGCCCCTTCTCCCGCAGGAGAAGGGGAGGCACAACCCTATTATTTTCTTGTTCCCTTCTCCTATGGGAGAGGGGCTAGGGGTGAGGGTCTTATAAACTTCCGCGTAAGGTGAGTTATTTAGGGCGGTAAGTGTCAGAATAAATATTAACGTTGCGAGATTGAGGCGAAACGATGTCACTAAAAGCTGGCAAAGCAGCCTTGCTGCGAAAGCATTACACCGAAGCGATCGCCATCTTGACTGAATATAGCCAAGAGAGTACCGATCTAACCTCTAAAGACTATGTACAAGCCCAAATCTGGCTAGTTTCGGCATACAAAAAAACGGGGCGTGCCGATAAAGCGATCGCTATTTGTGAACAATTAGCAACGACTGCTGACCCACAGTTACAAAAATGGGCTCAAAAATCCTTAATTACACTTCAGCAAGCTCTTGATGCTCCAACTGACGATCGGATCAGGCGCAATGAAGATGTCGCCTCCGTCATTAAATCCGATCCTCGCCGCTATCGCAAAAAAGACGTTACCTTATCGCTCCCCTCTAGATACAATTATTTCCTCATCGCGGCGATGGTGTTGACAATCTTCGCAATTATTGGTTTGCAATTTTTAATCAGCTATGGAATTTCACGGATTTTCACAGACTTCTTTTCTGAAGCATGGTTAAAAACAACAACGATCGTTACGTCGGTATTCAGTATTTTGCTATTTTTTATGTCGCCTTGGATTATCGACATTACCCAAAAGCAATATCACCGCATTCAATGGATTACGCTTGCTGATTTAGATGAAAGAAGTCCCGAATCCGTGGAGATCATTGAGAACTTCTGTGAAAAGTACAATATTTTTGTGCCGCGATTGGGATGGATTGAAGATGATGCCCCCGTTGCCTTTACCTATGGTGTCATCTCCAACTCAGCAAGAATTGTGGTCAGTCGCGGATTATTTGACTGTCTAGACGATGACGAAATTGCATCGGTTTATGCCTATCAACTAGGACGAATTTGGAACAAAAGCTTTGCTGTTTTAACCTTTGTTTCTGCTCCTGTTCAAATCCTCTATTACATCTATGTTCTATTGAGTCGCCAAAGTTATCGCGCTAAAAGTGCTAAGCAACTCTGGCAAGTCTTGGCTACCTTTGCCAATGTTCTCTACTCCCTGAGTAATTATTTATTAGTTTGGCTTTCACATGCGAGTACGATTGTCAGCGATCGCTTTGCCGCAGAAGTCACTGGAAACCCGAATGCACTGGCAAGGGCGCTCCCAAAAATGGCGCGGCAAATGTTGCCTTACAATCAGCCTGCCATGCCCACCAATCGACTTTTAGAATCGACAAGGGCAATTGGCATCTGCGATCGCCAAACGATGACTGCGATCGGGCTAGCGATGGAAATTGCCCATTCAGGACAAACCGATCAAGATCCCTATCGAGTATTTCTCTGGGAATTATTTAATCCTTGGCGGCGTTGGCTAGAGATTCATTCTACGCATCCCTTGGTTGGTAAAAGGATGAGATTTTTAGCTGGCTACTCCAAACAATTGGGGCTATCTACAGAATATGACTTTGCTGAACTATTAAAAGAAGAGAAGAAACTCAATAAAAAGCTTCTATATCAAAATTTTTGGCGCGATTTATTAATTCAAGTCTCTCCTGTTGTTGGTGTTGCGATCGCATTAATTACAGCGTTGCTTTTATCGCAACTGTATAACCGATGGTTGTTACTCAGCCTATTAATGATTGGCTTAGGCTTAGGATTTATGCTGCAAGGTAGTTTGCGCTATCCCGATTTTCGCAAAGTTGCCGACACCGATCTGGTGAGCTTACTCATCGATCCCTATGCCAGCTATGTCCAAGGGCTTCCAGTGCAAATCCCAGGCGAATTGCTTGGCTATGGCACTGATGAGTTTTATATTGGCTATTCGATGCGTTTGGAAGATCAAGGCGGTTTGGCTTTTATTAACTACATTCCCAATTTCCGTCAATGGATTATCGATCCTTCTAGTACCATCAGAAATCTAGAAATGCTTTGCGATCGCTCAGTAATTGCGACAGGCTGGTTTCGGCGCGGTAAGTTCCCAATTATCGATCTATCGACTTTGCAACCAATCATGGAAGATCGCCCCAAGCAACGCGCTTCTCTCACCAGCTATCACCAATTCTGGAATAATATCGGCAGTTCAATTCTAGTTTTGCTAGGCTTATCGCTTTTGCTTCTAACTTCTAGATTGTTCTGAGCCACTAAAATGGTCTGATGTCTTCAATTCCTATGCATGTAGGTTTTCCTCACTTGGTCACATAATTGGGCTACAAGCTTTCAAGATTTTTTCTCAGCTTGTACAGACTAATTTAGGGATGGTTGTTTGCTCCTGAAAAATATTGACCCTTTGCATTTGTCCTGCTATTGTTGATTCTTTGACGCAGCATAACATTGAGGCACTCATGGCTGTTACTATCCGTAGGACGGACATTCTCATTATTACTGTCACTAAAGTCGAAAGTCAGGCAGTAATGAAAGTTTTTCAGGAACTTACAGGAGCGCCTCCCCAACCAGAGAAAATTGATCAGCGTATTTACCGTAACTTAGGAGTGGTTAACGGCGCACGTATATTTATGGCACAATCTGAAATGGGTACGTCAGGTTTAGGTGCTTCTCAGCAAACTGTCCAGAAGGGTATTCTTGCACTTAATCCACTAGCAGTTATTATGATTGGGGTCGCGTTTGGTATTGATGAGGACAAGCAGTTAATCGGCGATATTTTAGTATCCAAGCAGATCTCACTCTATGAGCCTCAGCGAATCGGTCAAAAAGAGATTGTTCCGCGAGGTGATAAACCTCATGCCTCAACTCAATTAATCAACCTTTTTCGTAATGCAGATCTTGATTGGAAAGGGGCTAAGGTAAGATTTGGCCTGGTATTAACAGGCGAAAAACTTATTGATAATACAGATTATCTAAGTCAATTAATCCAGAAAGAGCCAGAAGCCATCGGTGGTGAGATGGAAGGTGCAGGTTTATACACAGCCTGCCAAGAAGAACGGGTTCACTGGATATTAGTGAAGGGGATTTGCGATTGGGCTGATGGTAACAAGGGTATAGACAAAGAATATCGGCAGCAACTGGCTGCTAGCAATGCATCTAGCTTTGTATTATTTGCACTGCAACATGTTCCATTTATAGAAAACAAATCACTTACTGAAGATGTTCACTCAAAGCAAAGTGCTACACTAAAGAATCTCAGAGACCAATTTAGCACTTTCTTAAGAAAATTTGAATCTGATTGGATATCTGAGAAAGATAGTAAACCCACTAATATTGAAGATGGTAAACTTATCATAAAATCTTCTATTAGTAGACTTCAAGATTTTAAGTCAAAAACAGATGGCTTTGATGATGTAGAGTTTATTCAGACACTAAATAATTCTCTTGCAAGAATGAAAACACTCCTAAGACATGAATTGTATCTTGATGGGGGTGCGTCTTTTAATGCTTTTTGGATAGAAGGTGATACTATATTAACAGAGCTTTCCAAAGTCTTACATCTGTTAGATAAGGCTGTTGAAAAATCAAAAAGCTAAAAATATTGCTATGCCGAATTAGAATGAATTAGGTATTTTAACAGATTTATTAGATGTTGTATAGTTAACACATTTCAAATAAATTAGCGGAAACAAGACTATCATTACGATGTGATCTCCGATATTTATAATTGATAACACACTCTTTAGTTTTTGAATGGGTTAAGACATATGGCAATCTCTATGAGTTTTAAGGAGTGGAATGATTCAACGGTCTAAATTAATATTTTAGAAATCAAATAAAATTCTATCCCAACTTTAACTCACGGCAAACTCTGTATACTTTCTGGTATAGGGAGCATGATAAGCCAAGACAATATCTTGCTTAGGCACACCAAGATCAATTAGTTCATTAGCTACTGAATACTCCGTTCCATCATATTGAATCCAAATTTTCCCATCTTTAATATCCACATGAATTAAACAACCATACATCCGAAAACCATCTTCCCAACCTACGCTAACCACTTGATAATGATCATCGCTTATGTCAAATACAGTATAGGTTTCCATCGCTTCACCAACAGGATCGATTTGACAGTGATGAGTTAAGATTGACTGAACATGTTGGCGATAGATAGTTAATTTATCCATTGTAAAATTTCCTCGCGTTGAATATCAAAAACCATGATTTTGAGATGGTATTCAGAAATGCTGAGCAGCGTAAATTCTTCTGCAAAAAAAACTCTGGTGAACTTCCTTTGGAATAGCTAGAAACAATTGTCGATTGGGCTGTTTTAGTTAGGACTTACGCAAAGATGACTTAAAACCCGCTTTTTATCGTAGTGCAATTCATGAATTGCCCCTACATTTAGTTCTTTTGCGTAAGT
Organism: Pseudanabaena sp. OTE_75_metabat_487_sub; assembly: GCA_031378395.1. Classification (GTDB taxonomy): domain Bacteria; phylum Cyanobacteriota; class Cyanobacteriia; order Pseudanabaenales; family Pseudanabaenaceae; genus Pseudanabaena. Next base: position 2,286 of record JANNDZ010000267.1, on the reverse strand, counting down.
CCTAAAACTTACAAAGTAACACTTGCGTGATCATACCACCTGTAAATGCGATCTCTGGTTTTGCTATATTTACAGCCCATTGCCGATCGCAAAAAATGCTGACCAGTAGTATGGATGGTTATAGTCTTTGGATTTGATTAAGGCGATTTGCGATCGCCTTAATGACTCAGAGATTGCCGCATTTTCTTTTTGCAGTTCACCATAAAAAGCGGTCATAAGGGAACCTGTGCCTGCGTCATTAACTGACCAGAGCGATGCGATCGCATTCTTTGCCCCTGCTTTCTGGACTTGATAACCAAATCCTAAAATTTCGACACCACTACCAAGTGAACCTAATCCTGTCTGACAGGCACTTAAGATAATCAAGTCTATATTTGGGATTTGCCACTCGGTGATTTCATGGAGGCGAATTTTGTCACCATTGCCAAAAATAATAAAGGAGTTATCTGGTACACCAGTATTGAATTCGGCATGGGTGGCTAGGTGAAGAATATTATGATTTTTAAATTTTGACTCGATCGCTTGGCGGCTGAAGTTAGCTTCAGTTAAAGTGATTGAGTTTTGGAATGTATTTGCGATCGCATTGACTTCTTTAATCGTCGCAGGCAAAGCAATTTGACCAAACTTTTTCTCTCCTTCTTTACCACCAAAAGCTCCAGCTAAAATACTAGGGGGATTTTTTTGCTTCGGTGAAAAGTCAGAAAGACTATAGGCAATGAGATTACTAATCCGATATTTCTCAACTAGCCACTTTTTGCCATCATAGATGGCGGCGATGGGAACATAGCGGAGTTGTCCATCAGGTGCATAGAGAATTGTTTTGGTTTTGGCTTTGGCAAGTTCAGTCTCAATGGGTTTAATCAACAAATTATATAGCTCTTCGGCTGGCTCCTTGACATCTTCAGAGCTTGTATCGCGGAGTCCAGCCCTAAATTCAGAAATTAGTTTTTCTAGCTTCGACCTAGAGATTTTAACGGTGCGGCTGATGGGAAGAGTGTTGGGTGAGAAGAGAATAATTTCTAGGCGATCGCCTAAAATTAGAGGATAAAGCAGCACTGTCCCTTGTGGAATTTGTTGAAGATATTCAGGGACTTTGTTGATTTCTGATTTAGGAAGTTGTTGGATTTGATTGGCAAGTTGGCTATTGATTTCCTTGCTATTGTCAAAGCTAATCGCTAGCAGCTTATCGCTAACAGCCCTCTCTGGCTCTAAAATCCTTACTCCTTCAGCAGTGCGATCGCTACCCTTTATATTTTTGAGATATTCTTCGAGCTCTTGAACTTTAAGCAGATCAAGGATTTGCAGCGCTTCCATGACTCGACCTTGTTTGAGCAGCAGATCAGCGAGGCGGCGATAGGAACCCTCAACTGTACCTATATAGGATTTTTGGATGTCTTGATCGAGGCTGCGAATATCTTTGCGAATCGATTCGCTGACATTGACAGATTGCTTATAGAAAACGATGGATAAATCCGTTTGGTTTTGGGTTTGGAGGGTCAGACCAATATTGCTCAGGGCAATTCTTTCTCCATCACGGTTTTTGATTTTACGAGCGATTTCTAATCCAGACTTATGATAACCAATTGCTTTAGCATAGTCACCCAGAGCATAGTAAGTACTTCCTAAAGAACCCAGAGTTTTTCCCTCGCCACGGCGATCATTAACTTCTTGAGCAATCTTTAAACTAGCTTCGTAGAAGGCGATCGCTTTGTCATAATTACCCTGAGCTTCGTAGGCATTACCCAGATACCCCAGTGATTTTCCTTCTCCACGCCGATCGCTAATTTTCTGAGCCGCCTCTAAGCTTGACTGGTGATACTTAATTGCCTCGTTATAGTTACCCAAATCGTAATACACATTACCTAAGTAACCGAGTGACTTAGCTCGACTGAGGCGATCGTTAATTTTGGTAGCGATCGCTAAGCTCTGCTGATAATAGTCGATCGATTTAGGATAGTCACCAAGAGCACGATAAACAAGCCCTAAAAAACCAAGAGCCTGTCCTTCTCCACGGATTTCTTTGATCTCGCGAGTGATGCCTAAACGCTTCTCCTGAAATTCGATTGCTTTAGCATAATTTCCCTGAGAGCGATAGGCATTGCCGAGATTGCCCATCGCATTTCCTTCGCCTTGACGGTCTTTAATTTCGCGGGCAATGACTAGACGTTGCTGGTGATAATCAATTGCTTTCGCATAGTCTCCTTGAGCGTAGTAGTTCATTCCCAAATTACCTAAGGATGATCCTTCACCACGGCGATCGCCAATCTCACGGGTAATCGCTAAACT
>JANNDZ010000630.1:0-2067 GCA_031378395.1 Pseudanabaena sp. OTE_75_metabat_487_sub | reverse complement strand
AGTGCTTCGAGTCACATAGCAGTGATTCACCAAATGAAGTTTTTGGGAACAAATAGTTTAGGTGTACTTTTCGTTGGAAGATTCTTCAACAGTTAGCTTTGACGAACATCAACTTGCTAAATGATTAATCGCACAACTGGGACGCTTCGCCAGAGTACCGGAGCGAATTCTAAAGGCGGAAAACGATTGCCGCAACTACCGGAACGAATTCCAAAGAGATAGAAGCCATTGTCGCTATGACTGAAACAAACTCCAACTTTTTGACGCAGAAGTTTACTTCCGTGCTTCTTGTTCTATTCAATAAGGCAAAGTATAAATTTGAGTGATGACTTACATTTCACCCTAGTCCTATTTTTTTTGGAAGCAGGGTTCAACTGGAATAGTTTGTATAATTAATTGATTTATTTGGATTGCGCAGGTTTTGTCTTAATGAGCGCGGGAGGTGAACTTCCGAGCTAGTATAAATACATACGGCTTCATTATTTTTCATAGATTTACTATATAATCAATAACGTATCTGTATGATAAGAATACCAGTATATGTATTCCTAGTTATTCTATTTCTATGGAAATGCGCACCGCAGGAAAATAAGACCTCCGAGCAAACTAATCCGGATAGCCTATCAATCAAAAGTAATACAGATAAGATTGAATCGATTGCAACAATAGCCCCACTTGATACAATAGTTGCAAGCTATTCAAATGGGCAAAAGCTTCACTTATATATTTTAGCGTACCATGATTCTTTGCCCGGTAGACCTATCAAAGACTTTGAAGTGAGGGACGTAGAGAAGAATGAAACTGTATTTAGGTCGGTGACAAAACGGTTGGAGCTAGGATATGAGACAGACCCGATGAAGGGTGAATACGATTCCATATTTGTTGTGCCGACCTATTCAATTTCATCTAAAGACCCACTAGCTGTTGATTTAGATTTTATAGAGGCGAGTGACCGATGGAGATGGCTAATTGGTGATTTAACTTATCGATTTTATGACAACACACGATACGATCAGCTTTCGTTCATTAAGTATACATTTCAAGTTGAAAACAATAATGTCAAAGTTAAATCATCTTTGCGATTTGTTCCTAATAGGTGTGAAATGACTGAAACGGAATTAATAAATCGATTTAATAAGCTTAAAGATGAGCGCCATCTAGCTACCGAAGGGGGAGAAGAATTAATGAAATCATCCTTTGTCTGCTTTTTAAATAACAAGAATTCCTACTATAGCATGATTACAAAGGAGATTAAAGAAGCTTCTGGTGAATCATTATTTCCTGGGGGCTACTATGTGTACATAGTGTATTTTGATAGCTTTATTATAAACCTTACTTTTCCATAGCTTTCTTAATCTTTGCTAATTCCTCTTCTAATATTTTTGATTTGAGTGAATCAAGAATTTGTAAATACAAATCCGTTTTGTAGTTAGTAAATACGTATGTTTTAAAGCCTGTTTTGTCATCTTTCTTCGTTGGAATCATCAATACTTTTTTGTAAAAAAGAGTAACTAGTGCATCATTGAACAAGCCGCCTAAGATTTCTTTCTCCTCAATTTTATCTGTAAAATCTGAGTATAAATCAGCTCTAAAATCAATTATTTTCTCGATCACCTTACTTTGCATTATGTCTAATGTGAGTGAGCTTGAATATTCAGTCAATAATTCGGTCCATTTTGTTTCTAAATTACTTCTCACCACCATTTCTTTATAGGTTTCTTTTTTTAGGGTGGGGATCAACTTTTCAGTGTAATCAGCTAATTTAAATTGTAGCCTATCTTTGACTTCGTTTTCCTGGATTTTTGTTATAAAACGAGTAAATTCCTCTAAGGACTTATTGTACAATTTATTGTCATAGTAATACAGATTAGCTTTTTTTCTTATATCAAAGTAACTAGTACTTACAGTTAGAGCTTGCTCATCCGCTGCATCTTTAATAATCACTTTTTTGACTAGGCTTTTTCCAAGTCTTTTTTCTTTTTCTTCAATGAACTCAATCATGGATAGTATAAATACCCTACTTGCGTTTCTCTCATCAACGAGATCTCGATAACCCATTGATTTGGA
>JANNDZ010000621.1:0-1723 GCA_031378395.1 Pseudanabaena sp. OTE_75_metabat_487_sub | reverse complement strand
CCCCACCTTCACCGATCGCTTGTCCCTCCCTTGCGAGGTTAAGGGCAAAGCATTCCCAAAAATAAGGCGATCGCGAAATTGATAGATTACTGTGGGAATGCTAGGCTCCTATATGAAAGCACATAAATCAATGGCGACTATCAATGAGCATGGACAACTCACCCTAGATCATCCTCGGTATGGATCGAAAAATTGGAGATAGAGCTGCGATCGAGTTTATCGTTGGTTTCCAAATAGCCCTTGGAGCAAATAAACTCATTGGAGATTGGGTGCGGCTAGAGACACTTAGCTTGTTTACCAAAGACTTGCGATCTCGCTAAAAACGCTCTACTAACTTAAACTTCGCATCGCTATGAGTAGGCTTAGCCCCTTCCCCACAAGTGCGCGGAGTCGGCAAAATCTTGGTTGGATTAGCAATCCCTTGCGGATCAAAAACATCACGCACCCATCGCATCGTCTCCAAATCTGATTCGCTAAACATCTCAGGCATATAACACTTCTTATCCGCACCAATGCCATGCTCACCTGAAATGCTGCCACCAACGCGCACACAGAGCTTGAGGATTTCGCCGCCTAATTCCTCTACAACTTCCAAAGCTCCAGCTTCAGCATTGTTATATAGAATCAAAGGATGTAGATTGCCATCGCCAGCATGAAAGACATTGGCAACATGATAGCCATACTTCTCGCTAAGCTTCTCAATCTCTTGTAACACATAGGTCAGCTTAGTACGCGGAATCACCCCATCCTGCACATAGTAATCAGGACTAAGGCGACCCATTGCTGCAAAAGCCGCCTTCCTGCCTTTCCAGAGTCTGAGACGTTGCTCAGGATCAGTTGCTGTAGTCACATTCCGCGCCCCATTTTTATAACAAATTTCTTCAACTCGCTTGGCACTTTCCGCAACTTCTATCTCTAATCCATCAATTTCAATTAATAGAATTGAAGCCGCATCACGAGGATAACAATTCGTAGCAACGGTATCTTCGACAGCATTGATGCTCATGTTATCCATGATTTCCATTCCCCCAGGGATGATACCTGCACTGATCACATCAGAAACAGTCGATCCTGCGGCTTCTACCGTCGTGAAATCAGCTAAGAGCACATGAATGGATTCCGCTGACTTAAGAATCTTCAGAGTTACTTCAGTAGCAATACCAAGAGTTCCCTCAGAGCCAACAAAAATCCCCGTAAGGTCATACCCTGGGCTTTCTGGAATTTTGCCGCCGATATCTTTGATGGAACCATCGGGTAAAACGATCTTTGCACCAAGAACGTGATTGGTGGTAACTCCATATTTCAGGCAATGGACACCGCCTGAGTTTTCGGCAACATTGCCACCAATAGAGCAAATGATCTGACTAGAAGGATCGGGCGCGTAGTAAAATCCTGCACCGCTCACGGCTTGGGTCACCCAGTTATTGATTACTCCAGGCTGTACAACTACGCGCTGGTTATCAAAATCAACTTCCAAAATCTTTTTCATGCGCGATGTGACGATCAGCACTGAGTCGGGCAATGGCAAAGCGCCACCCGATAAACCTGTCCCCGAACCACGCGCCACAAAGGCAACCTTATAGCGATCGCATACTTTCACAACTTGTGATACTTCTTCGGTCGTAAGGGGCAGCACGACGAGAGCAGGTTGTTGCTTGTAGCTAGTTAGTCCATCGCATTCATAGGCGATTAATTCTTCGCTGAGGATGGCCACATCGGGCGC
>JANNDZ010000246.1:0-1798 GCA_031378395.1 Pseudanabaena sp. OTE_75_metabat_487_sub | reverse complement strand
GTTTTTTATTAAAATAAAGGCAGCACGATGTGCTGCCTTTCAACTAAGAATAAGCCTCAATCAAGCCATGCTGTAACGCATAGCGGACTAATTCGGTGCGGCTGCTAGTACCAGTTTTGCTAAATAAACGACTGACATATTTCTCAACATTACGAATAGTTGTACCAAGACGCTTAGCGATTTCTTTATTCATTAAGCCTTCAACTACAAGCTCTAAGACACTCTGTTCACGAGGCGTAAACTCAATCTTGATCGGCGGTGGAGTCACCTTCACCTTGATCGCCGCCTTCTCTTTCAGCAATTCCTTGATTTCTGCAAGTTGACCAGCTAAATCAGTTATTTCTGAAGTATTACTATTAGCTGTAACTGCTTGGATCGCTCGACGGGCTATCAAATTTTCAGCGATCGCCACTAGCTCATCAGGATCAAAAGGCTTCGACAAATAAGCATCACATCCCGCGTTATAGCCCTCGATCCGATCCTTGGTCATGCCCTTTGCTGTCAAAAACACTACAGGCAAATTTAAAAAGCGCACATCTTCGCGCATCTGCTTCAGAAATTCATACCCACTCACCTGCGGCATCATGATGTCCGAGATCACGAGATCGGGTGTGGTTTGCTCTAGCATTTGCCATGCATCTCTTGCATTGTTGGCAACTTGCACTGCAAAGCCACTATCTTCGAGATAGGCTTGCACCGCCTCTCTCAGACCTGGTTCATCATCCACAAGCAGGATATGTCCTGACATAGTTATCCTTATAGTTATGCTGTTATTTTGCGATCGCAATATCTACCAATATATAGCAATCCTAAATCATTTATGCGGTCGCCGCAAAACCACAAAAAAGCGAGTGATAGCGCTTTGCACTACCACTCGCTTTTTAATGAATTAGAACTTTTCACAAGTATGTCGGCATACTTGTACAGGAGAAGAACCTGCTGGGCAAGTTGGTTTGTCTTTCTCAGTCTTAGGTGCAGTGATCCCAGTGAGTGGCGTTTTTGACGGGACATCAGTGCCGCATACGGTAGAAACCGTTTCTTCAGTAGCGCCACTACCAACGACAAATACTGAAGTTGCAAAACTTTTCACGTTATCTTGTTTTGCAGTTGCAGTCATGGAAACTGACTTAGGCTGAGTATCAACGATTTGAAATAAATAATATTTGCCTTCTGCCTTAATTCCTGCCTTGAGATCATCAATGGTGCTACTAAATTTGCCATTTGTTTCAAGAAAAAAGGCTTGTTGAGATCTAGCCAAAGACATCAAGTAAAGTTTTCCTGACGACTCGATCGCCTTTTCTCTCTGACCCAAAAATGAGGTTGTTGGAGAGGGTGTTGGAGAAATGGATTGAGAAGCGGTCGGAGTTGCTGTAGGCGTTGTAGTGGAGACCGTAGTTGGTTGAGTTGCTGGAGTAGTATTACATGCTGTGGGTAAAGCGATCGCAGCAGTGACAAATATTCCAGTCTTAAAATAATTAATATTCATACAAGTAATATATTTTAGATATAAATCAGAAAAGCTATATCTAAAATATATTACCCAGAAACATCATAAGCCCCAAAATTGTTGCGGTGGCTGTAACAATTTTGGGGCTTATTCTATGCAGGTCTCTTACAGCACCTTGACACAAGGTAAGACCTAAATAATTCTTTAAAAGTCTTACCAAGCAATGCTTTTAAAGAATTATGCACTAACTAATACTTGTCCATTCTCAATTTTGGCAGTAAAGCGTTGCAAGGGTTTATCAGCGGGACCTTGGCGTACAGCACCGTCAGCGGCAAACTTAGCATCATGACA
>JANNDZ010000244.1:0-5401 GCA_031378395.1 Pseudanabaena sp. OTE_75_metabat_487_sub | reverse complement strand
CCAGCATAAATAGCGGCGGTATAACCTGCTGGTCCTGAACCAATAATCACTAAATTTCTAATATCTGACATAATAATTTCGCTTATTTGGTTTTCAGCTTTCTTGTGCCTAGCCACTTATGGCAATTCCCTGAGTATATCTGCTTAATTAAGATAGGTTTCGCTATACGTGACAAAATATATCGCATCAAGTGGATTTTTGTAGGATAATGTGATAATACCTACAAAAATGAAGCTACATCAACTCTAAATCGATTTTAGATCGATAAAATTATGGATATTAAGCTCATCAACATCGGCTTTGGTAATATTGTTTCGGCAAACCGAGTTGTAGCGATCGTTAGCCCAGAATCTGCTCCGATCAAGCGTATCATTAGTGATGCGCGTGAACATGGTAAGTTAGTTGATGCTACCTATGGTAGACGCACAAGAGCGGTAATTGTTACCGACTCTAGCCATGTAGTTCTATCTGCAATTCAACCTGAAACTGTCGCTAATCGTTTTGTCATCAGTAAAGAAGGCGCTACAGATTAACCCAATTTAAAAATCCTTGCTTTGCAAGGATTTTTAAATGTAATTTGACATTTGGTTAATGGTCAAAGTGCTACCAACTCTATCTCTATAGGGAATTATGAAACGTTGAGCGAAGATAAATTAAGGGTCGGCAAATTAATAGTTGTAACGGGACCAAGCGGTGTCGGCAAAGGGACTCTGTTGCAGAAGCTACTGGAGCGCTATCCCGATCGCATTCTCTTTTCAATTTCGGCAACGACCCGATCGCCCCGTGCAGGTGAAGAACATGGTCGAGAATATTTCTTTTGGGATCGGGCTGAGTTTGAACAAAAGCGCGATGCAGGCAAATTTCTGGAATGGGCAGAATATGCAGGAAATCTTTACGGTACGCCCCGCCAAGCAATCGATGAAGCGATCGCCTTGGGGCAAATAGTCCTGCTAGAAATCGAACTAGAAGGTGCGCGACAAGTTGCGCAGTCTTTCCCAAGCGCTAAACGAATTTTCATTGCCCCACCTTCGATGGAAGTTTTAGAAAATCGTTTGCGCGATCGCAGTACCGATAGTGATGAACAAATTGTCAAGCGTTTACACCATGCCAAATTGGAAGTGGCGGCGGCAAATGAGTTTGATATTACAATTATTAATGATGATCTAGAAATTGCTTTGCAGCAACTTGAAAGCGCCATGTTTAGCTAAAATCACTAAAACCAATTTTTTGAAAGCCCGCCGAAGGCGGGCTTTCAAAAAATTGGTTTTGATAATCAGGATTGCTGGACTAGAATGATTGTGCTTTATGTGGCAAAGCCATATAAAGCACAATCATTACTAATTGCGGTTTTCCTTATGACTACGTGGAGTCTCGTTGGCGCTTTGCTATTATCGGTTTCGGCTCAAGCTCTCGATGGTCGTGAAGTCGCCGCAGTGCCTCGGTCAGTGATGAGCTATGCCAATCGCCCAGTCCTAGCCTCAGAAGATCTCGCTAATAATCAGTCCGATCCTGTGGCAAAGCAAGCGATCGCAAACCTGCTCAATGATATTAAGCAGATGGGGGTAAATAACCCTGATCAAGGCGTGTGGATACAGTCCCATGATGGTGCGATCGCCTCTGGTCGTCTATCTAGCCGCCCATTACCCTCGGCTTCGCTTACTAAAAATGTCACCACCTTGGCAGCATTACAAACTTGGGGATCAAACCATCGCTTTATTACCAATATCAGCGCCACAGGCAAACTTACAGGCGATACGCTCAAAGGGGATCTGATTATTGAGGGTAGTGGCGATCCATTTTTTGTATGGGAAGAGGCGATCGGGCTAGGCAATAAACTTAATCAACTAGGTATTAAGCGCGTTCAAGGCAATTTGATCGTTACAGGTCGGTTCTCCATGAACTTCGAGCCTGATCTACAAGAGTCGGCAAACTTTCTTCGTTTAGCATTCGATAGCAGCAGATGGCAGGGTGAAGTTGCCGAGCAATATGCGACGATGCCCGCAGGAACGGCCAAACCGCAGCTAGTAATTCTTGGCAATGTGCGAATTGTGCCAAATCTTGCTGTAGCAAATATTTCCACTAGCAACTTACTGATTCGTCATGCGTCGTTACCGCTTTGGCAAATCTTGAAGCGCATGAATACCTTTAGCAACAATGAGATGTCAGAAAGCCTAGCCTCACAAATGGGAGGCGGCAGACAAGTAGCTGCGATCGCGGCTAATGCGACAGGGATACCCATTTCCGAAATAAGGTTAATCAACGGCTCAGGCTTAGGGCAAGCCAATCAAATTTCTCCTCGTGCATCAGTGGCGATCCTAATGGCGATTCATAATCGTGCCCAAGTCGAGGGACTCACCCTTGCGGATCTCTATCCAAGTAGCAATTGCAACTGCGGCACAATCGAGGGGCGTAAAATGCCGAAAGGGGCGATCGTCAAAACTGGAACGCTCTCAGATGTCAGCGCCTTAGCAGGGGTTGTCCAAACTCAAGAACATGGCGCAATTTGGTTTGCGATCGTCAATCGTGGTGATGGCGATATTGATGCTTTTCACCGATCGCAGGATCGCGTATTACAAACTTTAGTTGCTAAATGGGGTTTACCTAAATTACCAACTACTAGTTTTGCAGAAACACCTTGGCAAGATAGCGATCGCAACGAAATCGCGAAATAAAGAACCCATTTTTTGTGACGCGGCTTTGCCTCGCCACAAAAAATGGGTTTGATCGTAGAGGCAATTCATGAATTGCCTCTACGTTGTTTGGTTTATGACGTAAACTACGAGATGATTACGAAAAGTTTAAATAAGCAAGAAGGCTTAATTATTTGTAGGATGCGTTAGTGCAACGTAACGCATCCATGAGTCAAGAATGATGGGTTACGCTATCGCTAACCCATCCTACGTTTAATTACACAAACCTACTTAACGCTTATACGTGATGTCTGCAAAGCCTGAATTGAACAACCAAGAGCTTGAGCAAGCTCAAGTAATCACGACATCACCAGTAAAGTCTCAGGTAAAATCTGAACACTGGCAAATTGTTACCACAACTTTTATCACCGTATTTCTGGCTGAAGTTGGAGACAAAACCCAACTAAGTGTTTTAGTAATTTCGGCGCAGTCACATCAGCCTTGGATCGTATTTGCTGGAGCTGCGATCGCCTTAGTTTCAACTAGTTTATTAGGCGTAATCGCAGGTAAATGGCTAGCTAAAACTTTTTCGCCAAACCTGCTAAACACGCTCGCTGGCTTGAGTTTTCTGATTCTGTCACTTAGTTTATTGTGGGAAGCGATCGCTTAAAAAATATGGACTGGCAATTATTATTTCTCAGCTTTGGTACGATTTTTTTGTCAGAATTAGGCGACAAAAGCCAATTAGCAACTTTGAGTTTAAGTGGTAGCTCAACGGCTCCTAGATTTGTTTTTATTGGCTCAGCCGCCGCCCTACTAGTAGCTAGCTCAATAGGGGTATTTCTTGGCGACAGCATTTCTGTGTTTTTACCAACAAAATTGCTCAAGGCGATCGCGGCATTGTTGTTTGCGATTATGGCAATGCGTCTGCTGATGAATGATGGTGAATAATGAAACCTCTTGCCATCATCATCTTAGGAGAGAAAAGTATTGCGATCGCAAGACAAATCCAAACCATAATTCCTGATGCTCTTATTTACGGATTAGCATCGCGTACTCAAACTGCCGATCTCCAATATGACAAATTCAGCGAAACCGTCAGCGAATTATTTAGCCAAGGACATCCGATTATTGGCATCTGTGCCGCAGGAATCCTGATCCGATCACTAGCGCCGCTACTCTCAGATAAACGCGCTGAACCACCTTTAATTGCGATCGCGGAAGATGGTAGTGCGGTTGTGCCGCTATTAGGTGGGCTGAATGGAGCCAATGATCTCGCGAGGGCGATCGCGAAAGTATTGCAAGTCCAAGCGGCGATAACCACCACAGGCGACTTAAGATTTCAAACTGCATTGTTAGCGCCTCCATCAGGCTATCGACTGCTAAATGATGATCAACAAGCGAAGACATTTTTAGCGGATTTATTGGCTGGCAAATCGGTACAACTAATTGGAGATGCGCCTTGGTTAAGCGAAAGTAATCTTCCTTTTGTAGATCATGCTACCCACAGAATTGAAGTAATTTCCGATAAAATCGAATTGGATGCGATCGCCTCAAAATTAAGCTCCACTTATTTAATTTATCAAACCGATCCGATCCAAAACCAGAGCGTCACTGGCAAACTCTCAATCATTGGCACGGGGCCAGGCGCGGCAAAATGGATGTCTCCCGAAGTCAAAGCAATTCTGGAAGATGCAACGGATTTTGTTGGTTATAAAACCTATATCAATTTGGTAAAGGAATTTACGAAGGGAAAGACTATCCATGCTTCTGATAATCGCGTAGAACTAGATCGCGCCCGTCTTGCGCTCAATCTGGCGACTGAAGGCAAATCAGTAGTGATCGTCTCCTCTGGCGATCCTGGGATTTATGGCATGGCTGCTGCCGTATTTGAAGTATTAGATCATGAAGCCGATTCTAAATGGAACCAAATCGATATTCATGTAGCTCCAGGAATATCCGCTGCTCAAGCCGCTGCTGCCGCGATTGGCGCTCCCATCGGGCATGATTTCTGCACGATATCTCTTTCGGATATTCTCAAGCCTTGGGAAGTTATCGAACAGCGATTGGCCGCTGCTGCCCAAGCCGATTTTGCGATCGCGATTTACAATCCGATTTCCTCCCAGCGTAAATGGCAACTTCCTGCGGCTAAAGAGATTTTATTAAAATGGCGATCGCCTGACACGCCTGTAATTTTGGGACACAAGATGGGACGCAAAGGCGAAAATGTGCGGGTGATTACGCTAGCGGAACTCACCCCTGAACTTGCGGATATGCAAACTGTGATTATTATTGGTTCTAGTAAAACGAAGACTTTAGAAATAGGCGATCGCATACGAGTGTATACTCCCCGCAAATACGATTAAGTCTCTATTCCTAGAGTCTTGTATGACAAATTGCGATCGCTTAATAATTATTTGTCTTTGCGGCGGGACGCATCCTGAAAGGAATCGCAAATAACTTCACGGGACTCAACAACGAAGCAAACGATTTTTGATGGCACAATCTTGGCTCGTAACAGACAGCCTTAAAGGGCGCATCGGTTTGGTATAACGTTTTGCCTCAGCCGCCGTTAGTAAACTATCGAACTCAACCACTCAATCTTATACGGTCGGTGTGCAGGCGGATTGTTATACTCTCGCACTCACTCAAGTCTTAATCGCCATCCATCCACTAAACATTAACGCCTTATAAAACGGCATGATTTCTGTAAAACCTGCTTCGTTCAATAATTCAACAGCTCGTTTTTCTGGGACGACTGCAAAATGCGG
>JANNDZ010000478.1:0-2552 GCA_031378395.1 Pseudanabaena sp. OTE_75_metabat_487_sub | reverse complement strand
GTTTATCGGGACAGGCGATGGAAAAACGATCGCTCGACAAAAAGGCAAGCTGATTTTTCCTAAATCCTGCTCAAAAACTTTGGGTATTGTACCAATTAGCGTTTCGACTATGCTCTTGCGCGGGTCAGATGGCGCGACTTGATAGATCACACTCAGGACATCATCAGGAAACCAAGCTCGAACCAGCATAAGTAACTCTGGTGCTATCAGAGCGCGATCGCGATTATCTGGAGTTAACCTAATCCCCACTAAGCGATCGCTCTCAAAATAAATATTTGCAGTGAAACCTCTGACATAAACCAGATTGCGATCGGGCAATGCATACAAGCCTTCTCCACCTGGTTGCAACTGGTGCATCGTATATTCATCACGATGAATCGTCGCGATCGCAGCCCAGTTATTGTCCTGAGCATACTTAAAAAACTGCGGTTCTAACATGCCCAAATGTAAAGTATCAGGCTGTAATGGTGGATGCGCTCTTGTCTGGAGACTTGGCAATGCTCTCACTGTGCCTAATTTTTGATTGCCAGCATCATTTGATCGCGCCGCAGGAGTAATAGCGATCGCACTGAAGAGGCTGGCTGCGATCGCGATACCAATGGATATACAAGATTTGATTCTAATCGCCATACATGCACCTATACAGCATTACTGAAAATGGCTTAATTTTCCTGACTTTACTTTAGCAAAAATTCTTGTTTGTTGTGGCAAAACCAAGACAAATTAAACCTAAGAGATAGAGGTAACACTTTGGATTACATATATCTCTTAGGTTTTTAAGATAAGGCGGTGTAGCGGTTTCATGCTATAGGTAGTACTAATAGTTTCTTGGTATTTTGTTAGATCATGTCCCTTAACCCAGAGTCAGAGTCCGATCGCGGGAAAAATAAAGCTTCCTCTAAAAGTTTTGAGGCAATGCGAAAATTCTCCGAAAAGTACGCAAAGAATACAGGCACATTCTTTTGTGTCGATCCTAGCGTAACTAATGCCGTTATTGAGGGCTTGGCTAAGCATAAAGAAGAGTTAGGCTCTCCTCTATGTCCCTGTCGCTATTATGAAGATAAGGAAGCTGAAGTCAAAGATACCTACTGGAACTGTCCTTGTGTGCCAATGCGCGAACGCAAAGAATGTCACTGTATGTTGTTTCTGACCGAAGATAATCCTTTTGTTGGCACGAAACAAGAACTAGAATTAGTTGAAATTGTCTACGATGCCTAAGACCAATTCACCAAGGTGTCGCTACACTTTGGTGAATTGGTGTAAATCCTAAAAAATAGAGGTGATGCGAAGCATCACCTCTATTTTTTATTGATCGCTCGCACCCAACAGACCTTTCCAGATTTAGCAAGCTCTATGGCTTTAGATATAGATTCACTCAGATTTTGCCATGTCATTTGCTGATCAAACAGTAACTTACTGACTTTAACTAAAGCTTGTCCTCTCTCATGACGAATTTTCGCGAACATCAGGGGATCGATTTTTTGATAACTGGCATTGCGAGCTTCTAGCATCGACTCATGCACAATGATGGCAACTTCCGAACCAATATTCATTTGCGCATAATAACGTAAATGACCAAGTCCCTTTGCTGATGTGGCATACAAAGGTGGTAGACGATTTAACGTTCGCGCTAGGACATCTTCTAAACGAATGAACCTCAGATCCGATGGGGGAAAACTCTGTGCTCGGTTTTGAGCCATTCTCATCACTAGTCGTTCCAAAGAATGCACCAAATGATGAGATTCCATCATATAAACGTCATATTCTTTCTGCTTAGATTCAGGGGCAACACTGCATTTTTGAATAGACTGAGACTTACCAAGATACATTTGCGAATTCATCTGTCGCTGGCCAAAAGAGCCATATTTACTAACACGCGGCGATAAGTTCCCTGAATTATATTTAGCGATCGCATTTTCTAAATTGTCCTCTAGAGCCTTGGGCAAGTCACACCACATGAGATTTGTCCAACCTAGTCTGTCTTGGACATCCAGCAAAGCATAGGGAGCATTGGCTACTTCAATAGCTTCTAGTGGTTGAGGCTCCCGCAATGGATCGCGTCGCACTGCTAACAATGCTTGACGAGCTACCTTTGTGATATTGGCTTGAATAGCAGTACATTCCTGTCTCTTGATCTGCAAACCAATATCTGTCGATGCAAACATAGGTGGCAGTCGATTCAAGGTATAGGCAATCACCTCGTCAATATTGTACTTATGTCTAATCCCACTACCTAAGCTCTGAATTTGAGCATTAGCTTCTCTATAAACAAATTCAAGCAGGACATTGCGGCAGGATTCCATGTGATTGACTGAATATCTATTTCCCAGAGAGAGTGCGTCTTAGCGGCAATCTCTTCATCTGTTTAGGATTGCTATCTGTTATGTATAAGATTAGATTTTGATAAACTTTGCTGTGCTTGTTACCGAAATCAATTCTAATCCTCAACATACTAACGCCATTTCAAGACTTATACCAAAGCACAAAATGGCTACACCATTTTTTGCTTTGGTAAACCTTACGGGGCTTTGTTTTTAATTCACAAAAGTGTT
>JANNDZ010000463.1:0-9207 GCA_031378395.1 Pseudanabaena sp. OTE_75_metabat_487_sub | reverse complement strand
ATTGCAAAATGCTGCTTCTGTTGCTGGCATGGTCTTGACCACCGAAGCTCTAGTCGTCGAGAAGCCAGAGAAGAATGCTGGCGCTGGCGCTGGTGCTGCTGGTATGGGCGGCATGGGTGGTATGGGCGGTATGGGCGGTATGGGCGGCATGATGTAATCATCGTCCAAACTAACTCATTTCCAGAACCAAGAAATTTTTTAAAGTGTTGCTTCGCAACACTTTAAAAAATTTCTTGGTTTTATGTAAAAAGGTAGGGCTGCGCGAAGCGTAGCCCTACCTTTTTGGGTAGTCCTAAAAAGGAAAGGATGAGAGAGGAGGTAAAGAAGCATTGTAATGATGGATGAAATTCCAAATGGCTCCAATGTGATTTTCTAACTTCTTAGGTAATTGCTCAACTCAGAGGAAACAGTGAATCCAGTGGGTTTAAAGCAGTAAGAATTGACTCAAATGCAGATAAACCATGTCGCCTTCTAGTATTGACAATAGAGCGAATCATCGCAAACAGATCTCGCTCCCAATTGGAGCGAAACCCATTCGTGATTTTCCTAAATATGACATTCCAGCGTAGTGCTTGTTCGCTTGCATTATTTGTTGGCGGTATTGTCGGATCATCCAAGAACAGAAACAAATTTTCTCGTAAGTCCAGATAACGATTTTGTAATCCAACTCCATCTTCTTGGGTTGGTATCAAAGCTAGAACTGACTCGAGGTCTCAATACAATCGACATCGATATTGATAACGTGTGGTTTCGGCTAAATCAGACCAACGCTTTTGTAGCACAAAAGCTCTTAGTAACAGCTTCTTCATTCGACTGCTCCCAGTCCGTTGCTTGCTACTCTCTTTCTTTTCACTTCTTACCTCAGCTTTGAATCCTCTCGCTGGTGGTAGGCTTGAGTTCCATGATGTTTTCTTGGGCTTCTTTTCCAACTGTTTCTTCAGCTTTTGGTCTCTTCCCATAGCTCAACTATCAAGGCTTCTTTTGCCTCTTCTGTTAGCTGACGTAGATCGGGAAGTTCTTTCATCTTCTTACTTTATCACTTTTTAGACCTTTGGGGCGGTAATTTACCTAGGTTGAGCAATTACAAAGATCATATTGATTACCTGACTGTCGCTTCAAGGTTTTGGCTATTGGCAATGTAAATGAGTTTTGATCTTGAAGTACGGTTAATATTTTAGCCAAAAAAGATTTTTATTGAGACTTTGGCAAACTGAAAATCTCTTTGGCACTGCAAATTTTTTGAGTCAGTTAGAGGAGTTTCTTTAGCAGCCATGAGTTTCTGCCTCAATCCCCAATTCTAGAGAACAGATCGCAATGACAATCACAGTGAATATTGCGACTCTTTACAAGGAGAATTGAGAGGGATCTTTTAGAGGCTTTTGACCGCAGAAAGTAATTCCTAAATGGTTTCTTGAGCTTCCAGCCATTTATCGATGAGTCCGCGTGGAGGAGTCACTTCAATTCTTTTTTGATGAATATCCACAAAAGGAGCGATCGCTTCGACAAAAGGAATAAGTTCTATTTCATTATTTTCGAGGTTACGAACTTCTAATAGATCATTTCCTGCGGCGATAATACTGATCACTTCTCCCAATAACTTACCTGTTGGTTGATGATAAACATTGCAACCCACCAAGTCTGCGATCATATACTCGTTATGCCCTAGAGAAGGGCGATCGCTAGTGGGGATAAACATCACATAATTACGCAGCGATTCAGCGCGATCGCAATCATTAATCCCTTCAAGGCGAATCACAAATAGATTCTTTTTGCCAGCAATTTCTCGCCCCGATAGCATCATGATCTCCTGTGGCTGCTCCTTTTCTGAAGCTGCAATCCAGCGCTTGCCAGCAGACTCAAAGCGCTCAGGGAAATCCGAATAAGACAATATTCTCACCTCGCCTTTTAGTCCTTGCGGTGAAACAATTTTGCCAATCATCAACCAATCTTCAGCCATATTTTTTTCCTTGGTTGTCAAATTCGCGCTTTGCGCGAATTTGACAACTTATAACATTCGTTCTATTTGTTCTAAGGAATCTAGCGCGGCTGCTCGTTCTGCTTCTTTTTTGCTAGAAAAATTTCGCATACTCTGACCATATAGGCGATCGCCAACATATACTTTAGACGCAAATTCGGGCGTATGATCGGTTCCGCCTACTTTTTCGGTGACATATCTTGGCAAAATGTGTCCAATATAAGACTGCACCCATTCCTGTAACCGATTTTTAGCATCAAGATCAGCACGAGTATTTACTAACTCTGGTGGGACTGAGTCAAACAGCGCCTCAACCGCAGGGCGCACCGCCTCCACGTCGCAATTACAATCTAGATAAAAAGCGCCAATTATCGCCTCAAATACACAGCTTAAGAGGTTGTCACTTTTATTGCCACCATCACGTAATGCGCCTTTGCCTAATAGGATTTGGGTGTCTAGCTCTAAGGCGATCGCAAAATTAGCCAACTGTTTTTCATCGACTAGGGCAGCTCGACGACGAGTAAGTTCATCCTCACCAAGATCTGGATGTTGGCGATAGAGATAAGACCCACTCAAAAAGTTTAAAATCGCATCGCCTAAAAATTCTAAGCGCTCATTATCTTCACCAGCACAAGGATTTTCATGGACATAAGAGCGATGGGTCAGCGCCATTCGCCATAATTTTTCATCCTTAAAAATAAACAAGTCTTTCATTTTGGCTAATATATAAGACGCAATTAATTACAAACCCAAATTTGTAAGGTTGCGCTCCTGCGGGGCGCAACCTTACAAATTTGGGTAATCCTTGTTTCGCGCCGCGAAACGTCGCTATATCTCACGCGAGACAACTTCGATAAGAGATATTACCGTCTGGCAATATCGTTTGGCAGATCCTTGCTTCATCCATCCATCCCACATCTACCATCGCATATTTTAAATTAGCCCCATCAAAGTTTACACCGCGCAAATCTGCCCCCGTCAAATCGGCTCGCGTTAAATCAGCATTAGTTAGATCGGCATTCCATAGATTTGCGCCGTTAAAACAAGCACCATGCAAAATAGCATTGTGCAAGATAGCTTTGCTTAAATTGCTGCCAATAAAATTGACATTGCTCAAATTTAGTCCGCTTAAATTGGCTAGACGGAGATTAATCTCACTGAAATCTATACGATCAAGATCTGCCTCCCGTAAATCTACTTCACTCAAATTTGCCCCCTTTAAATTTGCCCCATGTAAACTTGCTTCACTAAGATCCGCTTCACTGAGATCGGCATTCTGTAAATTAGATCGACTCAAATTTGCCCGAAACAAAAAAGCATGGTGCAAGTTAGCATGACTTAAATCCGTATTAGAAAGATTAGCTTCTAATAAATAAGCCCTTTGCAAATTTGCATTTTTAAAATCCATACCACGTAAATTTGTACAATTTAGAATTGCTAACCGAAAGTTAGCATTATTAAGCTGTACATTTTGAAACCGCACACCACTTAGCCCCGCATAACTGAAGTTAGTACGGGTGATAATGGCATTGCTAAGATTTGAGTCTAGCAAAGATGCCCCGCACAGGTCGGCATCGGATAAATTTGCGCCTGATAGATCAGTGTTACAGAGAGTTGCCTCCCAGAAATTCACAAAAGCTAAATTTGCGTTGCGTAAGATCGCATTACTGAGATCTACTTTACTCAAATCTACACCCTTCAAATCCCATCCCTCAAAGTTTCTCTCTCCTTGGGAATAACGTTCTATCAAATTGCGTTTCTTTGCAATGTGATTCAACATAAAAATAATATGCTTATATCAAAAAGAACCTATGCGTCTCTTTACATTGACCTACAGCGGTTTTCATTTTACCTATAGCAAAAAAAGAGTTAGCTAGTACAAACCAAAACCCAAGAAGTGAGTTGCGGCGCGAAGCTATTTATGCACTTATTTGAAAACTGCTATACCTATATCTATTCAAGGATTCTACCAATTTAAGATTTGCAGCGCCTAAAGCGCTGCAAATCTTAAATTGGTTTTGATGAAAGCATCAGCGATGATTGCATATTACTTTGCTTTAACCTTTTGTTGTTGTTTATCTTGACGTTTTTCCGCTTGTTTTACTTTTTCTTTTTCCTTCCTTACATTATCTTTTGCTGCTTTCGCCGCTACTTCTGCTTTATATTTAGCCTCTCTGGTTTCCTCTTCTCTTTTTTCCTGATAGTAGGCATATTCGCCAGAATATACACAGAGATCGCCATCACGAATTTCCACGATTTTATTGGCGACTTGTGAAATGAAATAGCGATCGTGAGAGATCACCGCCACCGTACCTTCGTATTCACGTAAAGCTGCCTCTAGCATCTCCTTGGCAGGAATATCAAGGTGGTTTGTCGGCTCATCAAGGATCAGAAAATTCACAGGTGTGAGTAACATTTTTGCGAGGGCTAGTCTTGCTTTTTCGCCGCCACTAAGATCGCGTACTTGCTTAAATACGGTGTCTCCACTAAACAAGAACTTACCAAGGACACCGCGTACTTCTTCATGGGTCATCTTGGGGAAATCATCGTGAATTGTATCAAAAACGTTTTTGTGTAGATCAAGTGCTTCGGCTTGGTTCTGCTCAAAGTAACCAATTAGGACGTTATGCCCAAGGGTAATTTCGCCTTCGTTATACTCTTCTTTGCCAACCACCATTTTTAATAAGGTGGATTTCCCTGCGCCATTTGGTCCTAGAAAGGCAACCCGATCGCCTCTTTCAATTTCCAGATTTGCGCCTAAAAATAGGATTTGGTCACCGTAAGCATGGGTGAGGTCTTTAATCTGAACGCTAACGCGCCCACTCCGAGATGCAGGTGGAAAATGAAATTTTAAACTCCTGACATCGCTATCTGGGGCTTCGATGCGATCGATTTTATCTAGTTGTTTTTCGCGACTCTTGGCTTGGGTACTGCGGGTAGCACTAGCACGGAAGCGATCGACGAAGACCTGTTGCTTCTCGATATATTTTTGCTGACGTTCAAATGCTGCTCCCTGTGCAGCTTTGGCTTCCGCTTTTTGAGCTAGATAAGATGAGTAATTACCTAAATAAGTTGTGGAGACCCCGCGCTCAGTTTCGACGATCGAGGTACAGAGGCGATCGAGAAATTCACGGTCATGGGAGACGATCACCATTGGCGTGCTAAGCGATCGCAGATATTTTTCTAGCCATTCGATTGTTTCTAAATCTAAATGGTTGGTCGGTTCATCGAGCAGTAACAAGTCTGGTGATTGCAGCAAAATTTTGCCTAAGCCCATGCGCATTTGCCAACCGCCGCTATATTCGCTAACAAAGCGATCGCCATCGTCAGCTTTAAATCCTAGCTCTGGTAACAGTTTGTCAATGCGACTTTCCAGTTCATAGCCATTGTGGTCTTCAAACTGTCGCTGAAAGCGATCCATTTTTTTGAGAATCGGTTCGTAGTCCTCACCATCTTTTAAATTTTCCAAATGATGATGGACTACTGCTAATTGTTTTTGAATTTCGCGCACTTCTTGAAATGCTTGCCACATCTCTTGTTTGACTGTGCGGCTCTCTTCGATATCAAATTCTTGGCTAAGATAAGCAATTTTGAGGCTAGTAGGACGGACAACCTGTCCTGATGTGGGTTCGATTTCCCCTGCAATAATCTTTAGCTGTGTTGATTTCCCCGCGCCATTTACGCCGACTAAACCAATGCGATCGCCTGTTTTGACTTCCCAGTTAACGTCTTTGAGGACTTCGCCAGTAGGATAAATTTTTTGGATGTGTTCGAGACGAAGCATAGATTTAGGGTAGCAACAAAACTTAACTTTTTATTAAGATTAACATTTTTTTGTAACAAACACAAAAACTACCCAAAACTCAGAAAGAAGAAATTACTCACAATCCGATCCAGATTGCGAATAGTCTTGTCCATGCCACAGTTTTACCATGCAATTTCTGGAACTGGTCAGCTAATCGGGGATAGGTGCTGAAACGCCCATTTTATAACGACAAAAAAGATGCAAATACGTCGATTACGCTTTACAGGGCTTTGCGCTCAAACCCGAACCAATAAATTTTTTAAAAGTGTTGCTTCGCAACACCTTTAAAAAATTTATTGTGGTTGGCTGCTAGATCTAGAGTTTGAGTGTTCTGGAGAGATTACAGCCTATCGAGTCAATAAAAAATGCGGCAATGTCCACGTAATCATCGAAGCGTAGACGTAAATTACGAAGTGCTGTACTTGCCAAAAGCTAATTGATTTTGTTGTCTGGCTGATTAAATTTGGGGGATTGGTGAAAAATTGCATTCATTCTTAATGCTCCAGCAAGTGTGGCTAAACCGTAAAGGGCTATACTCACAGAAACACTAAAGAATGAAGCTTCAATCCCGATCGCATAGCTGAGTGGAACCAATAAAAATGTTTTTTGGACAGAGCGGACTAGCCTCCGATTCAGACCTTCATCAATCAAACGATTTTTTCGAGTTACATATTCCCAATCTAAATATTGAATTACTCCAGTAACGAAGAGATTAATACCATAAAAAGTAGTTGCTGAACGATGCGAAAGGTTTTCTCCTAACAATGATGCTGAAAAAGGAATTAATGAAATTGACATCAAAAATAATAGGTTAAGCCAAATATGAGCACGATCTGAGCCTGAAATATAATGCGATACCATTTGATGCTCAAACCACAGTAGCCCCAAGATCATAAAACTAAGAAAGTAAGTAAAAAACTTCGGGATAAGTGCAATAAGCTCCTGAGTCAATTCAACATCTGAATTTACATGAAATGTTTTAATATCTAGTACTAGCAAAGTTAATGCGATCGCGAAAAAAGCATCGACTAAAGCATCAATACGATGATTGCTGATGTCAGCACTTCCATTTTCTGAAGGAATAGTATTCCTTGAGACGCTGAATAGGTTGACAAAATTGAATGAGGGAAAACGCATTTTCTGTCACTAGTGGTTATACCAATCCTCGAGGGTGTGGACACAGTTTCGAGGATCAAAAATCAAATTCAGTAAGGTTTTGGATTCTCAAAATAGAGTTGCCATTTTGAGGATTGGGGTTATTTTCGACCAAACCATTTAGCCGCGATCGCACCTAAAGCTGCTCCCACGAGAGGATTACTCAGGAATTTTACAAGTGCAGGTTGAATTGCCAAAACTTCTTGGAAAATATCAGGATGCGTGTGATAAGTAAAACTAGCCAATTTAGCAACATCATCTGATGTCATGCGGCTAGGATTATGGCTAGACAATCCTAATTGCTGTTCAAGAGAGCGCTCACTTAGACCACGCTTTTTCAGATGCTTGAAGAATTCTCTAGCTACGTCATCTCGCTGGTTGGGTTGAATCCCTGCGACCGCCTTTTGTAATTCTGGCTCCATTTCTGCTGGAGTAATGCGATCTTTCTGAAAGAGATCACTAAATAGATTACGGCGTTCTTCGCGGGAAGATCTTTGGGCAAAATCATCAAAGTTTTGATAATTTTCCGACTCTTCGGGGAGAATTTCTTTGTTTCCCTCTGCCAAATCTTTCATGACTTGGTTTTTATATTCATCGCTAGTGTTTGGCATAGTTATTATGTTAATAAATGATTCAAAAGAGCTAATACCAATCCTCAAAATGGCAACGCCATTTTGAGGATTCAAAAACCTTGCTGGGTCTTAGAGACCATTTAAGAATTGTCTAGCCCCCCCAGCCCCCCTTAAAAGGGGGAAGAATTCATTAAATTCTCCCCCCTTTTTAAGGGGCATTGAGGGGGATCTCTTAGAGTTTTTAGCGCCAGAAAGTAATTCTTAAATGGTTTCTTAAGTAGTTCCTGCTTTGTCCCAAGCATCTCGAACTGCATCTATAACCTTGATCCAAGCTAATCCTGTCCCAGCTTTTTGGGCTAAAATTGCTTCATAGTCTAGTTTGAGTTCAGCTTCAGCTTCATCAAAGCTCTTGCCAAGATAGCGATCGTAGCCTTCATGCCCAGTTTGATAAGCAGGTTGATAGTCTGCGTAGGGGGTCTTTTTTTCAATGTAAGGACGAGTACCATGATTCTCTCGCCAATAAGCATCATAGGAATCATTGGGATTAATGGAAGTTGTGTTTTGATTACTCATAATTTATCTCAAGTAAAATATCAATCAAAATCGAGTAATGTGAGGCGCTTTGCGCCTCCCATTACTTACTCTTAACTTGCTTGCTGATAATCAATTTGCTGGGACTGAGTATCATATCTAGCGGTTAAAATCAGCTTCTTATCAGGAGCATAGATTAAAATAGTTAGGTCTTGATTAGGGAAATTGTGTCGGAAACCTTGGACTAATGATTTGGTTAAAGCTTTTACTTCGGTTGGTAAAACTTTAGGCGAAATCACGACTCCTAGCTTATTGCGATCGCGCACATAAGCATCCTTAATCAAGCCTTGACCAGTCTTAATCACCCAATTGCCAAAATCCTGACCTGCGGCAGAATTGCCTCGCTCTAATTGACTATACTCCGAATTCTGATTCGTCATTATTGGATTAGAAGTTTTAGTTTGAGAAGCCCCACAAGCACTTGTGAAGGTCAAAATCAGCATTAGAGCTAAGACTAATCCTGTTTTCCGAACATAATAAAAAATGTTCATCCTAGCCGACTCCTTTCTCAGCAAAGTACTTGTTCAAGAATGTACTCACAAAAGATAGAACAATCGGAGCCAAAATCAAGGCTAAGAGTCCGTTCATCGTAAATCCAGGAACGATAATCGAAGCCAGCCAGAGTAATATTCCATTTACAATAAACGAAAATAGTCCTAAAGTAATAAAGGTAATTGGTAGAGACAGAAGTTTAACAACTGGCCCAATAAAAGCATTGACAAACCCAATCACAACCGCTGCGATTAAAGCCGCTGGGAAATTCGCAATATCTACACCTGGCACAACCATATCGACAACGAGAAGTCCTAGAGCCGTTGCCAATATCGTTACAAAGTATCCAACCATATTTTTTCTCCTGAGTATAGACAGAGCGTTATGTCGCTATGTTTAGTTGCTTGGTTAATTAATTATTTGTTTATTTATGTTTCTTGCTGTTTCGAGATTGCCCAGATAGCATGAATAATGCCTGGAACCCAACCTAGTAGAGTTAGCCCAATATTGATTAAAAAAGTAGAACTAAAGCCGTAAGCGAGGAAAACCCCAAGGGGTGGAAGTAGAATTGCGAAGACAATTTGGATTAGTTTCATAGTTGAGTACTCCTTGCAATG
>JANNDZ010000430.1:0-2102 GCA_031378395.1 Pseudanabaena sp. OTE_75_metabat_487_sub | reverse complement strand
AAAATTATATGCCTGTTGACGAAAGTCCTGTAGTTTATCAATAATCATGACTGTAGATGTGCTTTTTCTTTTTCATCTACTTTAGGCAGTTTGTATCTCTTTTACTCTGCCTTTTTTTCCTTTTTTAGTCTAAACTCCAGTCCTAGGTCGAGGAAAGTTAAATTATGCAACTCTGCAATTGAATTGACATCGACGATTTGATTCTTGCTAAGAGTGAGGAAAGTTAAATTATGCAACTCCGCAATTGGATTGACATCGACGATTTGATTCTTGCTAAGAGAGAGGGAAGTTAAACTACATAACTTTGCAAGAGGCTTAACGTCAACGATTCGATTCGCATCAAGTTGCAGATGAATCAAATTAGGCAATTCTGCAATTGGCTTTACATCTTTGATTTTATTGTTGCTGAGGTAGAGTTCGGTAAGCTTAGTTAAATTCTTAAGTGGTGAGATATCAATAATTTGGTTGCGATAGAGAGTTAGAACAGACAAATTTGTCAAACTTGCAAGTGGCTTGACATTAGTAATTTGATGGTCACTGATCTCAATACTAGAGAGGCTATTGAGCTTCATATCTGCTAACCTACAATCTTGTGAGCCAGCTTTTTTGAGCATTACCTCAACTGTTTTCTTGGTCTCTATAGGAAGTGAATCTTTTTGTTGACACCATTGTTCAAAGCTTGGACTATTGGCTAGAACTGCTCCTGATTGTGGAGTTTGAAATGAAAGAAGCAATGTAACGACTGAGAGAATACTCCAGTGTAAAGACGATTTCATACTAGTTTTGGCTGTGCCTCTGTATAAATTTATGAAAAATACGTTAGCACTCTTGTAAAACTCTGGTTGTGCGCGATCGCATTTTCTCCTGTGATCATCATCACCGATAGACATATTCAATCAATCAAAAAAAGGGAAGAGTCATGTCATGACTCTTCCCTTTTTTGAATTGGATTTTATTTAGACTGCTAGAGCAGGTTCCTTCATACTGATTTCTGGATACTCAAGTTCAGGATAGAGAGGGAAGCGATCGCACAAAGTTTGAACTCTTGCTAGACAATCAGCTTGGATAGCATCACTATCAGGACTTAAAAGGCGATCGGCAATGATATTGCCGATTTCACGGAAGTCAGATTCTTTCAAGCCACGAGAAGTCATCGCAGGAGAACCAAGGCGTAAACCACTGGTTACAAAAGGTGATTCAGGATCAAATGGAACGGTGTTTTTGTTAGCAGTGATATTGATACCGCTTACTAACAAGTCAGCGACCTTGCCCGTCATGCCGATACAACGGAGATCGACTAACAACAAATGGTTGTCAGTACCATTGGAAACCAGTTTGAAGCCGCGTTCTTGCAACTGAGCAGCAAGGGCTTGGGAATTGGCAATCACTTGTCCACAGTAAGTTTTGAACTCAGGACGTAATGCTTCACCAAATGCAACAGCTTTCGCAGCAATCACATGCTCAAGAGGACCACCTTGAGAACCAGGGAAGACTGACTTATCGAATTTTTTACCAAGTGCAGCATCGCGAGTCATGATTAGACCACCACGGGGCCCACGTAGAGTTTTGTGGGTGGTAGTAGTAACAACATCACAATAGGGAATCGGATTGGGGTGATGTCCTGACGCGACTAAACCTGCGATATGGGCGATATCAGCCATCAGGTATGCGCCAACTTCATCTGCGATCGCACGGAACTTGACGAAATCAATAATTCTGGGATATGCCGAATAGCCGCAAATGATTAATTTGGGCTTATGTTTCAAGGCAAGATCACGAATCAAATCAAAATCTAGCTGTTCGGTTTCCTTATTTAAACCGTAATGGACTTTGTTAAACCACATGCCCGAGACGTTCACAGGTGAACCGTGGGTCAAATGTCCACCGTGGGACAAGTCCATACCCATGAACGTGTCACCTGGTTTGAGCAAGGTTAGGAATACGGCAAAGTTAGCCTGTGCGCCAGAGTGAGGCTGGACATTTGCATGGGCTGCGCCAAATAATTCTTTGATGCGATCAATTGCGATCGACTCGATCTCGTCTACAAACTCACAACCGCCGTAATAGCGTTTGGAGGGCAGCCCTTCGGCATATTTGTTGGT
>JANNDZ010000364.1:0-3044 GCA_031378395.1 Pseudanabaena sp. OTE_75_metabat_487_sub | reverse complement strand
GCCGATCGCGATCGCGATTACTTTCTTCGTTAGCCAAGCCCACCAATTCTTCTTAACTGGCTCAACTTCCTCTTCGTCAATAAACTCTAATAGAGCGTCGCGCTCAATATGTAATCGTAGTAGCGCCCTTCGAGCCACCTCAGCGCTGCTATAAGTAGTTTCACCAAAACCAAGTAAATTCTGAACAAATTTTTTCAGCCCTAGATGAACTTTCCCATCCCAATGGTCGGGGTCAAAGGGATTTAAACAGGAACGATTTTCAAGATCGATCACCCCACCTTTTAATAAATAGAAAGCGATATAGCCTAGATCTTCAAGATCGCGATTGATAGAATAGGGAGGTGTTTGCACATCGGGAGGATAGAACCGATCTTCCCAAAGCGACATGTCATTGAGATAGACCGTAAACCCCTGAAAATTTGATCGGATCGCAATGCTATAAAAGGTTAGATTGCCATGAGGTAGCCCTGAAGTCACCACTCCAGAACGCAATCGATACTTTTGTGAATGTAAGGATTCAAGAGTTTGTAAAGCTTGATTAAGAAATGATTTCACCTGCCAGTTACTCATCGCACCATGCATATCTAAATAATCAGATAAAGTGATCGCTTCATCGGTTTTGGGCAGGATTGCATAACAGCGTTCTTCACGAGCATCTGCGATCGCTTCTATCGGTGTAATTAACCGCGAGTCTTGCATTCGACCATCTGATAATTTAAGTTCTGACGATGCTTCAAAATTACGCTTGCAGGCTCTAGTTTCTTGATCGTTAAAATATTTTTTAGGAATTACATATTCTTTTAATAAAAAAGGTTCCCCATCAGTTAAGTTGGTAGCGTTATAGAGTCGGCCACTGCCACGAATGCCGATATAGTTATCAACTTGGTAAACTCCACCCCTGCCACGCACTTTGACTTCAGGCGGTAAGCTAGCTGGAAATTGACACTTTTTGCAATATTTGTTATTGGGATCATCGGTGACGGTTTCGTGGGGAAATTCGCACCGAAAAGGATTTGACTCTTGACATTGATAACGTAGAAATTGCGACTTGATTTGCCAAATTGTCCCCACTCTTTGATCAACTGAAATTTCTTTTAAAATTTCTTTGGTTTCGTTCTTTTCAGGTATGCCGATACCTTTAAAAGAAGTAATCGAAGGAGGCGCTATCCCTAAATCATCTCTAAGAAATGGGATCAGAAATTTTAAGGGGGCTGGAACTGACTTATTTAAGAATTCGACAAACTTATTACCGATCAACCCATCGATAGTGCCAAGAAACTGCCCCCAAAGGTCTGTGATGCGTTTCCAGAATTTTTGCCAAACATTTGGAGACTTCGTAGCCATAGATTGCTTGCCTTATTCTTGTTAAACTATTATCGATTACAGGGGTGTGATTTGCGGCAAAGGTCTGTATTGTTAATACATTTTGTCTAAAGCATATCCCACCACTTTACCCCTATTCAAGATTATGGCAAGAGATCAAGTAGCTCGTTTGTATCGAGCAGCGAAGACAGATTCCCTTCTCAAAGCAAAGCTAAATCAGGCTCCTGATCTTGAAAGTTTTGTGGAAATGGCAAAGGCTGAAGGATATGACTTCACGATCGAAGAATGGCAACAGATGACCAACTTTGAAGTTGAAGAATTAAAGTGTAATCTTTCTGAAATTCCTGGTATTTAGGCTTGTAAAACCCAATATTGTTGAGGCGGGCTACGCCCGCCTCAACAATATTGGGTTTTGAATTATGGCTTTACTGGTTTTGGTTTTAATCGCTCGATCGCGATCGCTTTATTGGTCGTGGCTTGCATCTGACTGGGGTTAAGCTTTAGGGCTTGCTCAAACGAGACTAATGCATCGGCATTGCTATTTAGCGCAAGTAAAGCTAGACCCCGACCAGTCCAGTAGTCAGCATTTTTGACATCGATCGCTAGTGCTCGACCATAGGCTGTGGCAGCTTCGGCGTTGCGACCAAGGGACATCATGGCTAAACCACGATTAAACCAAGCTGTGTCTGATTTGGGGTTAATACCCAAAGCCTGTTGGCTTGCCATTAGCGATTCCTGAAATCGATTGAGCCGCCAGAGTAAAGCCGATTTGTTTGTCCAAATATCTGCCAAGAAGATTTGACTACCGATATTTGCGTCGCCTTCAATGGCTTTGTCATAGGCTTTGAGTGCCTCTTCAGTGCGCCCCAGTGAAGTAAGAATGCGCCCGTGATTAAACCACCCAAATGATGAATTTTGATTGAGGGCGATCGCTTGATTCGTAGAAGATAGCGCTAAGTCAAAACGCCCCAAAGCCCATAGGGTCGCAGCGCGATTGCCCCAAAAACTCGCTTGGCTGGGCTGTAGAGAAATCGCCCGATTTGCTGAAGCAAGCGCCTCTTCGTACTTGCCTAAGCCGTTGAGAGCATTGGCTCTCTGATCCCATGCCCAAGCTGGCCCCAAATAGTCCCATTGTTGATCTCCTTCTTGGAGTGCGGAGTTGCAAGCAACTAGCGCTTCTTTATATTGGCGGAGCTGGTTGAGGGCGGCGCAGGAGTTAGCTAAGGCGAGGGAATATTTTTCTTTTGCCTTAAGTGACCATTCTTGTGAAGCCAAAGCTTCGGCATAACGCCCCAACCTCCATAAAATCATCCCCTGTTCAGCCCAAGCTTGAGCATTTGTCGGCTCGATCGCTACGGCTTTGTCATAGGAAAATAGGGCTTCATCAAAGCGTTTTAACTGGTTCTGGACTTTGCCCTTAGTTTTCCATGCGATCGCAGGGGTGGATCTGCCCCAGTTAGCATTTACCTTGATGGCGCGATCGCAGTCTTGGATGGCATCGGCAGAGCGATCAAGGGTGACAAAAATATCGCAGCGTTCGGTGAGCGCTAGAGAATAATTCGGATTTGAGCGAATGGCTAGCCCCAGTGACTCTAATGCCTCTGCCATTTTTCCCGCCCGTTTTAGCAATGCTCCTTGGATATACCACACCATCGCAGGGGATGCATCCGCCCAATTTTGGTCGAGTCGTAAGGCTAGTTCGCAGGAGGCGATCGCATCTT
>JANNDZ010000355.1:0-18384 GCA_031378395.1 Pseudanabaena sp. OTE_75_metabat_487_sub | reverse complement strand
ACTAACCTAATCTAATTAACTAAAGAGAAAAATTATGTCTGCAAAAATCGATAGCATTATTGAAGAACTAAAGTCTTTGAGCCTTCTTGAAGCTTCTGAATTGGTCAAAGCGATCGAAGAAACCTTCGGCGTTTCGGCTGCCGCTCCTGTTGGTGGCATGATGATGGCGGCTCCTGGTGCTGCTGCCGCTGCTGAAGTAGAAGAAGAGAAGACTGCTTTTGACTTGGTACTTGATGAAGTTCCTGCTGACAAGAAGATTGCTGTTCTGAAGATCGTTCGCGAAATCACAGGCTTGGGCTTGAAAGACGCTAAGGATCTGGTTGAATCTGCTCCTAAGACTGTCAAAGAAGCTATGGCTAAGGCTGATGCTGAAGCTGCTAAGAAGCAAATCGAAGAAGCTGGTGGTAAGGTTTCCATCAAGTAATTGCTTATTTAGTGCTAAGCACTAAATACTAAATAAACATGGAAAAGAAAGGGGTAAGTCTGATTGACACCCCTTTCTTTTCTGTTTTGATTACGTTTTGCTATAGTGATTGAAGATACAATAACTATAAAAATATCTACAAAAACATGAAATGGCGAGTTGTACTTGAACCAGATCCAGAGACAAATGATTGGGCAGTTTGGTGTCCAGAGTTATCTGGATGTGTGTCTGCTGGTGTTACTCAAGAAGATGCTTTGAGCAATATTTGTGAAGCTATAGAGCTTTATTTACAGCCAGATCCTATTGAACTGCTCCCTAACGCTTTTATCCGTGAGGTAGTTGTCGGATGACTAGATTGCGTAGAATGAACGCTGATGTAGCGGAGCGCATATTACGCAAGTATGGCTTTGTACTGGTTTCTCAGAAAGGAAGTCACCGCAAATGGCGTAGTTCAGATGGTGATATTCAAGTTATTGTCCCTTACCATCAAGGACGAGATCTGCCCGTTGGCACTTTGAGAAATATTATGGTCACGGGAATGATTCCAGACCAAGAGTGGAAATCACCATAGGATTCAAACATTGTAATTATGGCCAGGTAAATAACTCTAACTTGTTAGCCAATTTAGCGAAACCAAACCCATCCTGATCCATTACATCCCAAACATCTTCCTGTCCCGTTACAACCGTTACACTTAACTGTCTGGTCACACATACGACAGCCACTTCCACCACATTTATTGCATCTGCCATTCCCTACCCTCTAGCAAGTGTAACAACTACCAGTGTCGCGACATCCTCCACATGGCACTGGGGCGGGATAATTGATAACAGTTTCAGCCATGTTTTAGTTCAAAGATTCTTAATTCTTATTCTTATTTTTATATCATAAATAAACATCAATAGCTCCTTGTAACTATTCAATATGAACGACCCTTTATCAGAATTATTTGCGGTAATTGTCGATCGCCGTGAGCATCCCCAAGCAAATTCTTATACTTGCAAATTATTTGCGGGTGGCGACAACAATATTTTAAAGAAAATTGGCGAAGAGTCCGCTGAAGTTGTTATGGCTTGCAAAGATGATGATCCTGATGCGATCGCTTCAGAAGTTGCGGATTTGTTTTATCACACGTTAGTGGCGATCGCACATCACCATGTTGATTTGCAACTGGTATATGACAAGTTAGCTCAGCGCCGCTAAAAACTTAAGGTCAAGAAAAGTAAGACATTAAGTTTTTAGTACGAAATACTTAATTAATGCAGTAAGATTACCAATGAATTGATCAAAGGGTAGATTGCTGTGGCATCAAATAGTGTAGAGCGTTCTCAGTCTCTTACAGGCAGTATTTTAAAAGGCACTCTCAAAGCTGTTGGTGGCACGCTGCTGGGCATTATCATGATTGGTGGTGCGGCAGTAGCTGGTGGTTTAGTTGGATTAGCGCTCAGCTTTCGAGATCTGCCCGATGTCAGAGTCCTTAAAGGTTATGTACCAGTTGAAACCACTTATATTTATGACATTAACGGTGGCTTAATTGCCCGTTTGCATGGTGATGTCAACCGCGAAGTTGTAACCCTTGATCGCATTTCACCACATCTTAAGCGATCGGTTCTCGCTATGGAAGATGCGTATTTCTATACCCACAAGGGCATTGATCCCAGTGGTATCGGACGCGCAATTTTAGCGAACTTTAATGCAGGTGGAACCGTTGAGGGTGGCTCGACATTAACGCAGCAATTAGTTAAAAATTTATTTCTATCCAACGAACGTAGCCTCAATCGCAAAGTTGCTGAAGCAGTTTTAGCAATGCGTGTTGAGCAGGTATTTACTAAGGAGCAAATCCTTGAGATGTACCTCAACCAAGTGTTTTGGGGGAAAAATACGAATGGAGCTGAAACCGCTTCTCAGAATTATTTTGGTAAATCTGCTGCTGATTTGACCCTTGGTGAGGCTGCTATGTTAGCAGGTACAATTCAAGCGCCTTCGGTATTCAATCCAGTAGACAACTTTAGTGAATCCAAGAAGCGTCAGGGTCTAGTACTTGATCGACTTCTAGAGCTTGGATGGGCAACTCAAGCCGAAGTCAAAGCCGCCAAGGCGCAAAAAATAACAATTCGTAAGCAGGGGATCTCTTACGAAGCTAGTCGTGTTCCTTATGTATCGCAGGCTGTCACGGCTGAGCTAGAAGAAAAATTTGGTCGTGATGTTGTTCTTCAGGGTGGATTGCGTGTCCAGACGACTATTGACTTAAAGATGCAGCGTATTGCTGAAGAAGTTGCTGCCGAGGGGCACAAGGATTTAGTCGATCGCGGAGCTTATGCAGATCAATTGTCCTTAGTAGCTGTTGATCCGCGCACAGGATTTGTAAAAGCTTTGGTAGGTGGTGTTGGCGATTTTGACAAAAATCAATTTAACCGAGCGGTCTTGGCAAGACGACAGTTGGGTTCTTCGTTTAAACCTTTTGTGTACTATCTTGCTTTTGCCTCAGGTAACTATACGCCTGACTCAACGATTGATGATAGTCCAATGACGATTCCTGATGGTGATGAGCCTTATGTACCTCGCAACTATGACAATAAGTTCTCAGGAGCCATGAGCATTCGTCAAGCGATCGCCGTTTCTCGAAATATTCCCGCACTCAGGCTAGGGCTGGAATTTGGCAACGAAAATGTCGTAGCTCTTTGCCGAAAATTGGGGATCAATAGTCCGATTCTCCCTGTAGTTTCGTTACCCCTTGGGGCAGCCGATGTAACTCCAATGGAGGTGGCGGGAGCCTATGCGGTATTTGCCAGTGGTGGCTATAAATCTAAAACGACATTAATTGCCCGTGTCACCGATCGCAATGGCAATCTGGTCTTGGATAATACCCCCAAACCTGAACTAATCCTTGATCCGATCGCAGTTTCTTATTTAACTGATGCCTTGCGTGGAGTAGTTACCAACGGTACGGCAACCGAAGCGCAAATGAGCGACGGGCGACCTGTAGCGGGTAAAACAGGTACTACTTCAGACTTTAGAGATGCTTGGTTTGTGGGCTATGTACCACAGCTAGCAGTTGCAATTTGGATCGGTAATGATGATTATTCACCGATGGCAAATGGCGTGACGGGCGGTGTTTATGTAGTTCCGATTTGGCGTAAGTTTATGGAAAGGGCGCTAGCTGGACAACCAATCGAGCAATTCCCTGTGCCAAGTGAAATCCAAGACAAAGAAGGCAGCAAAAAGAAAAATTAAAACGAGAGCGGCGCTAAAAAGCGCCGCTCTTGTTTAAATAATCAATGGTGCTTGGCTTTGCCGAGTAACATTGATTGCTAACTAAGAAGAGATTATGTGGCAACAAACTTTATTTATTTTGCGACTATTTGTTTATTCAACGATCGCTTCAGCAGTAATTAAATATGCTGCTCCCACTTGGAGCTTATTGGTAAATAACTTAACAGTCGATGTAATGGATGCGATCGCAATATCTGCCATTACTTTACCTGTTGGTTTATTTGCTCTTGTGTTATGGCTTAATCGCTAATTCATATCAAATACCAAAAGAAGAGAGACGGCGCTTTGCGCCGTCTTTCTTCTCTGAAATTAAATAAGCTTTGCAAAGCTTTTGCTCATTACAAAACAATTACGACCATCAGGCAAGGACTCGTATCTGATATCGTCAGCAATTGTCTTGGCGATCATGAGACCTCGACCACCTGTGGGAATATCGTCAATACTTTCAAAATCTTGATTCTTTTGCGATTCTAAAGCAGCCCGATCAATTTCAGCTTGCAGATCAAATGGTTCACCGAAATCCCAAATACTCATTTCTAGTAAGTATTCCGCATCATTAATCGTAATTTCAATATCGATGGGCGTTTCTTCATGCAGTCCCTCATGTGCATAAGAGACTACATTGGTAAATACTTCAACCAGTACGAGATTGCACTGCATCCAAGTTGGTTTTGGTAATAAATTTTGAAATTGCTGAAACCACTCTTGCAATTTAGCAAGAGCATAAATGTCACTGTTAACTTGAATATGGTATTTCTCTAACACTGATGACTTAATCTGACTGACTTTCTAAATAATCTGATAATTTGACATTTTTGGCTAAAATCTAACTACTGACGGTTATACCAGCGCATTAAGACACCTGCAAGTTTTTCAGAGTCATGACATACGGTTCCGTTGGGTTTCTCTCGCATGATATTGGCGATCAAAACAGGACAGCCTATGTCAGCAAGATTATCACGATCTAGAACCGTAAAATGTGACCCAGAGGAGGCATAATGCTGTAGCGATCGCTCAGAAGGTGGATGCTTCTGGGCTAAAACTACATCAAATAGTCTCACACCTGCTATCTCATCTAAAACTCGTACATAGTCGGATACAGAATAGCCGTCAGTTTCACCTACTTGACTCATGATATTACAAAGATAGATCGATGGCACATTGCGATCAATTAATGCTTGTAGTATTTCAGGTACAAGCAGGTTAGGAATAATACTGGTGTATAAGCTGCCTGGACCAATTACGATCAGATCTGCTTCGTTGATATCTTCGATCGCTTGAGGTAATCCCTTAGGATTATCTGGCTTACAACCAATATGCCGAATCTTGCCTTTAGCTTTAGGAATATTCGACTCTCCCTCCACATAGCGTCCGTCTTCAAATTCGGCCCATAAGACCATGTGATCAAGAGTTGCAGGCAGAACGCGCCCGCGCACCGCCAATACCTGTGAACTAGCCGCGATCGCCTTTTCTAGATCACCTGTAACTTCACTCATCGCGGTAAGAAATAAATTGCCAAAACTATGCCCAGATAGACCTTCCCCCGTTTTAAAGCGATATTGAAATAGTTCGGTTACTAACTTTTCTTCATCGGCAAGGGCGGCAAGACAATTACGAATATCACCTGGAGGCAATACGCCATGCTCGCGGCGTAACCGTCCAGATGAGCCGCCATCATCAGCAACGGTGACGATCGCGGTAATATTGGCGCTATATTGCTTCAATCCGCGCAATAAATTTGATAAACCAGTACCACCGCCCACAGTGACAATTTTGGGACCGCGATTGAGTTTGCGATGGGAGACCAGCAACTCTAATAGTTCTTTATCTTGATTTGGCATCAAAACTTGGGTGATCGAGCCAAGCGCTCGTTTCTGTCCCAGCCATAATAGTCCGATGCCAATTGCAAAGGCGATTGGTCCACTCATATTGCGGGGCAAGATGGCAACCAAGGTGTCGATCGCGTTACCAATCAGTCGGGATAGAAATAAGATTGGGGTTAGCCTAGCGGAGATGGCAATCCCTAAAACGATTAGTACAATACCGATGATGCTAACTAGTAGCCATCGCTTGACAAATAGTCCTGGTAAAAACCACTGAAATCCTCTCAGCCATCTTCTCCTCTTAACGGCTGGACGATATCGATTTGCTGGTGGCTTTTTTGAGGGCTTCATTTAGCATCCTGTAATATGTACCAGCACTTCGCGGGTATGACCTAAATTGCGATGTTCCCAGACAAAGATTCCTTGCCAAGTGCCGAGGGCAAGTTTACCATTAGCGATCGGGATCGTTTCTGATGTTTTGGTCAGGGTGCTGCGAATATGCGACGGCATATCATCAACGCCTTCCGAGATATGGCGATATTGACTCGCATCTTGGGGAATCAGTTTTGCAAAAAATGTTTCTAAATCTGCTAACACATCAGGATCAGCATTTTCTTGAATAATTAGACTAGCGGATGTATGGCGCAAAAACACATTACATAGTCCCATCTGTATACCCGATTGGGCTAAAACCGCTTCCACTTGACGGGTGATGTTATGCAATTTTTTACCATTGGTGCGCAGTGGTATGGTTTGCTGCACAATTATTTGTACGGTTTGTTGTTGTTTTGTAATCATTTTTAGAATTATTGTATAAAGCCGTATGCATGGACTCATCCCCACACTTTTTTCTTGTATGGCTCTAGCCGCGCCTCAATAGTTACTAACTGGGGAGGGGGTAATGTTGATTGTATAGCTATAGACATTTATTGTTAGAACAAAAAACAAACCCAAAAAAAGAGTTACGGCGCTTCGTGCCGCAACTCTTTTTTTGGGTTTATGTCTTAACGCACTTGGCTATAGCTACAATTGCTATGAAGAACTGCTTTGGGAAAACATTTTCGTAGCTCATCATTTTGGAACTTATCGACAAAGCGACTGTTGATGATAATAACAAAGCGTTCAAATGGGGTATCTGGGAATTGCTGTGTAATTTTATCCACATGGTGAAACAATTTGTCGTCACATAAATGGAGAATGTGCCCTGGATGCAGAACAACTTCGGCAATGGGCTGTTTACCTTCTTTATCATAATAAAGATAATTAGTTGCTCCGCAAACGTTTTCACGAGACAGCAAAACGATGCTTAGCGCTGTGCATCCGTCAGCATGAATGCCTTGACCCTGCAAAGGGTCAAGACATTCATGCCCTCTAACACCCGTGATCTGCATCAAAATCGGTTCTCCTATACCTATTCCCCAAAGCTTTGCCCAATCGCCAACAAATGCTTGCACATCAACTCGATCAATGAAAGCTCTCTCTAGAGGCTGGTAGTAGCGATTCTTATTTGCCATTGTATTAGCATCGTTGTATTTGCCTCCCTGCGCCATAGCACACTCACCCATATCTTGGACGCTACCGGTTTCCAATATGTGCAACCAAGACATTCGTTTAAATCTAGACTCCACATATGGATCTGGGGGGAGCTCTCGAAGAAATGATCGCCATGCCGATAAATCGACATTTTGTGAGATATTGCGAATACTCCAATACTGAGTGTCAAGTTCTTTTTTTACTTCAATTGGGTCGATAAGCGATTCAAACCTATTAATTGGAGGAAATAGCGTCTTTTGTTGCATTGAATTGGTTAATTCTAGTAAAGATTTTTTAATGGATTTTACTAGAATTTAGCATAAAAAAATAAAGAATAAAGAAAGGCATTCATAAATAATACCCATATTCAAAATGGCGTTGCCATAGCACTTTTCAAGCAATACTTATCTACAGTCACTAAATGCGCTGACTATAGATAAAGCTACTACTGGTGCTGTGACGGCAGACAAAACCCGATCGCCTAATGACACTGGGACAAATCCCGATGCGATCGCCATTTCTTCTTCTCTAGTAGTCCAGCCGCCTTCGCAGCCAGTAGCTATGACTATTTGTCTGTTATTTTCAATGCTTTGTAAGCTCGTAAGTAAATGCGTCGCGTCGGGATTGATTACG
This sequence comes from Pseudanabaena sp. OTE_75_metabat_487_sub, assembly GCA_031378395.1. Taxonomy (GTDB): domain Bacteria; phylum Cyanobacteriota; class Cyanobacteriia; order Pseudanabaenales; family Pseudanabaenaceae; genus Pseudanabaena. The sequence continues at coordinate 10,698 of JANNDZ010000355.1, read as the reverse complement.
CAAATATATTTCAAACTTGGTGATGGTGACTTAGCGAGATACTCAAGCCAAGAAGTTAATGTTGTTGGAATATTTATTTCAGGCACGTAAGTACGCATCGAGAGTTCAGCCGCCTCTTCAGCAATGCGTTGCCAGCGATCGCGTTTTTGATTACCAATTTCTGTACCTGACTTAATAACCGTGCGATCGCTAAATAACGGCACAATTTGGCGCACCCCTAACTCTGTAGTTTGCCGAATTACCGACTCGATATTGCTGCCTTTGGGTATGGCAATACCAAGGGTAATCTGGGCAGATAGTTCTGAATTATTTTCCAGTTTGGCAATAACCTTTGCAGTATCTAGCTCTTCTGATAACTTGGCTAGCCACCATCCACCTTGGCGATCGAGGGCAATAAATTCGGATTCAGATTCTAAACGCAATACATTGCATAGGTAATGTCTTTGCTCTGGAGTGAGCGCGATCGCGCTATTAATTTGTAAAACTGGTGAGACTTGGTGCGCTTGTAAAGTCACCCTTTGCAGTCTGCGCTTGTGAGGTTGAGGAAGTAACACAATAAAGTCAAAATCGCGGATTATGCGGATTGTTGGATTTCACGGATCTTATACAAATCAACAAAAGTGTCGCCGCACTTTTGTTGATTAAAAACCAAACCCTGTAAGGGTTTTCAAAACATAAAATGGCGTAGCCATTTTATGTTTTGAAGTAACTTTATTTTGGGCTAAATAGCCAGCCTTTTTTCCAAAAGAAAAATAACAATCCTCCAGACATCGATAGCATTAGTAGCCAACAGAGAGCATAACCATACGGTAATTTCAATTCGGGCATATTTCCTAATTCAGTATCAAAATTCATGCCATAGACACCAGCCACAAAAGTGAGCGGAATAAACACTGTGGAAATCACAGTTAAAAAGCGCATGATCTCGTTGGTGCTATTGCTCAACGATGACAGATAAATATCCATCAAGTTTGCAGCTAGTTCGCGATAGGTCTCAACCATATCCATAACTTGGACGGTGTGGTCATAACAGTCGCGCAAGTACACCCGCACCTCGCGATCAATCATTGGGCTTTCTTCTCGAATTAGCGAATTAATTGCGTCGCGCTGCGGCCAAATTGCGCGGCGTAACAACAATAGTTCGCGCTTGATCTTATGAATTTTATCGAGAGTTTGGCGGGTGGGTTTATCAACCACCTCATCTTGTAAATCTTCGAGACGTTCGCCGTAGTCTTCCAGCACAGGGAAAAATCCATCCACGATCGCATCAATCAGTGCATAGGTAAGATAATCAGCGTTTTGCGATCGGATTACGCCTCGATTACGATGAATTCGCTGACGAATTGGCTCAAACACATCAGTTTCGGGTTCCTCTTGCACAGTTAGCACATAGTTTTTTCCCAAGATTAAACTTACCTGCTCATCATAAAAGCCTCTACCATCTTCACGGCTAGTCACCATGTGCAGGATGATCAACTCCTGATCTTCAAAACTCTCGACCTTGGGGCGCTGAGGAATATTGACGATATCTTCAAGCACAAGTGCATGGAGGTTAAATACTTTGCCTAGGCGTTGCAAGACATCTTCAGACCCTAGCCCTTGGACATCTACCCATGAAACTGATTGGCTATCTAGATAAGGGAAGCATTCTTCAGGGGTAGCAAGCTGAACCCCTAGGGCTTCCTCGGCATTGTAATCAATCAAGAAGATATTGGGAACCGTCGCATCTTCATCAATAATTAGCGTTCCAGGTGGACTGCCTGGTTCGGGTTCATTGAAGTCATAAAACTCTAATTCATCATCATTCTCTTCAGAATCATCTTCGATGGGACTAGGTTTAAATCTGGCAGGATTATGGAGCATGGTGAGGAGAGTCTGAAATACACTTGTCAGTTTGCCACATTGTTAAGCCTAGTTCGTCTATAAAAACTTAGATGGTATAGGATTTGTTTCTATGCGATTTCCTGATCCCCAACATTACTATTGCTTAAGTTTATGAGATATAAAATAAACCCGAAAAAGATTAATAAAAAGCTTAATACATTTAATTGGCTGTCGATCGCTTCTTTTACTTGTTGTTTAAGTACAGTCTTTTCTGGGAATGCGATCGCAGGTGCATTACCTGACAAGATTCTATGGGGCAAGCCCACCTGTGACGTGGGTACTGCGGAAATTTTGCGAAAACATGAACTACGAAAATCGGCTTTAGTCACAAATCCTCGTGATCCAAATGCCCAAGCTCAGTATCAGGCGATTATTCAAAAAAATAAGTCGGAATTACAAGCCTGTCGCGATCGCAATACTCCTCGGACACAAGCTACTTGGTTGCGTCTCTACCCTAACGATGTTAAAGCAGGTGTATTAGAAGATGTTTTCGATAAAATGGCTAATCGCGGCTATAACCAAGTTTTTATCGAAGTTTTTTATGATGGGAGGGTATTACTGCCAGTTTCCGACAATCCTACGCCTTGGCGATCGGTGATGGAAGAGTCGGTCAAGGCGGGGGACGTGCCAGCGGATTACGATTTGTGGAAACAAGCGATCGCGATTGGGAGAGCAAGGGGCATCAAAGTTTATGGATGGTCATTTGCGATGAATTTCGGTTATGGCTATAGCGAAATCAAGGGGCGTTCGGGAGCTGTAGCACTTAATGGCAAAGGGGAAAATAGTATTGCCAATACCAATTTTGATCGCAGCTTAGTTAGTAATGGACGAGCTTTTTATGAAGATGCCTATGAAGCTGATCATCTATTTGCCGATCCATACAATGCGATCGCCAAAGCTGATCTAACATCGGTAGTCAAAGCGCTGATGCAACGCAATCCCGACGGAATGGTATTTGATTACGTGCGTTATCCCACGAATTCCACTGGCGTGTTGATTGATAACGTTAAGCAGCTCTGGATTCATGGAAAAGCTTCGCGAACAGCTTTACTGAATAGTATTGACAATAAAACTGTGAGAGAACTAATGGATATCTATCTCCAAAATGGTGACCTGACGGCTGATGATGTGGTTCAGACTGAGAAGAAACTAACGGATAACATTAAGGTAAAACCGACAAATATTAAAAATCCTAGGGAAACTGCTGCGATCGCGGAAGGTTTACTCTGGAATATCGCCACAAACCATGCCTATAAAGGTGTGATTAATTTTGTAAACACAATCACGGCTCCTCTTCAGCAAAATAATGTTCCCATTGGCACTGTTTTCTTCCCCAATGGCAATCGCTCTGAATCAGGAAAATTCGAGGCAAGAATGCAGCCTTGGGATCGTTTTCCTAAGAACATGGAACGTCATCCAATGACCTACGCGCTTTGTGCTGATGGTAGCTGTGTTGCCGAGCAGGTCGCTGAAGTAGTCCGCCAATCAGCACCCGAAACTTTGGTTTGTCCAGTTTTAGCAGGAACTTGGGGACAGGGGTTTGATGGACATCCTAGTTTTGAAATCCAAACGAGGGCGATACTTGCTAGACAACCAAAGATTAATTGCATTAGTCATTTTGTCTATGCTTGGATGGAACCCGAAAGCGATCGCCTTCGTAAATTTGGTAAGGCAACAGGTCTAGAGCCAGCAACAACACCAAATTAGAGAAAGAGTAGGGGCAATTCATGAATTGCCCCTACTCTTTTTAATCACTGGTTAAAAAAAAATCGAATAGACGATGGGCAAGTTCTAATTTTGAGCAGAGAGGAGTGGATTGGGTGTTCCCATTCTTATGGATAAATGTAGCTTGATTGGTATCAGTTCCAAACCCAGTTTGAGAACTATTAACCGCATTAGCCGAGATCGCATCTAGCCCTTTTTTTGCCAACTTCTCTTTTGCTGCCGATATGACCTCTGAATCATTCCCAGTCTGAGCAGCAAAGCCTACTAGCAATTGGTCAGAACGTTTGCGGCGTGACAGATCAGCAACAATATCAGGAATATATTCTAGCTCTAGATTTAAAGGAAGTTCTGATTTGGGTAACTTGCGATCGCTCTGAAATTGCGATCGCACATCACCGATTGCTGCTGCTGCGATCGTGATGTCAGCTAATGGAAATTCTTCGAGCATGACTTTGTGCATTTCTGAGGCAGTACCGACTACCATCACTTCTAGCCCCTCTTCTATAGGGCGATACACACTGGAGGCATTTATGAGGGTAACTTTTGCGCCACGATGCATGGCTGCTTTAGCGATCGCAATTCCCTGCTTGCCAGTGGATGGATTGCTGATAAAACGCACAGGATCGATAAATTCACGAGTGCCACCAGCATTCACTAAAATCTTCTTTCCTTTTAAATCCTGTTTTCCCTTTGTAAACAGAAAAGACTCTAAATATTCCAAAATTATTTCTGGCTCCGCCATCCTCCCAGTTCCCACTGCATCACAAGCGAGAAGCCCATCCGTCGGTGCGATCGCAGTATATCGATGATCTTGCAATAATTTACGCCAATTCTCTTGGACAGTTGGTTGGAGCCACATAGTCGTATTCATCGCAGGCGCAAATAGAATCGGACAAGTAGAAGCTAAGACTGTATTTGTGAGTAGGTTGTCTGCCATGCCATAGGCGAGTTTCGCTAAAGTGTTGGCAGTTACTGGCGCTAACAGAAATATGTCAGCCCATTCTGCTAACTCAATATGTAATGGTCTACCATTGCTCGGTTGCCAAAAGTCAGCATCGGTATAGGCAGGTTGGCGCGAAAGTGTAGCAAAAGTAAGTGGAGTGACAAATTCCGCTGCTGATTTCGTTAAGATCACGCGCACTTTAATACCACGTTTTGCCATGTTTGAAACAACTTCGCAAACTTTGTAAGAGGCAATGCCTCCAGATATTCCAATTAATACATGACTCATACTTCCTTACATTTATTCTACGGATTTACAAAGTGGTTGATCAATCAAACTTCACTCGCTTATATAAATCTCTTAACCTGATTCCCATCCGCATTGATACCAACTCAATCACAAATTCTTCTCCCTTATAGGTCATCAATACCCATCGATCCTCCGACTCCTTGACATAGTGATCGACTTCGTAGCCATTTTGATAAACCAAAACATATTCCTGAAAACTATGGATAGAGCGATATTGACGAAATTTACTGTCATGATCATAGGCTTGGGTGGAGCTAGATAGGATCTCTATAATCAAACAGGGATTAGTAACTTCCATCTGTCTTTGATCCACAAAAACTGGCTCACCTGCAACCACCATCACATCAGGATAGGTATAACGATTATATTCAGGAAGCCATAGCCGCATATCACTCATGAATATCTCATAGATTTGATCGCCAATTGCTAGCGGTAAAAGCCGACAAAAATTTAAAGCAATTTTATTGTGATTTGCGGAAGCTCCTGCCATCGAAATAATTTCTCCGTTAATAAACTCACTCTTAAATTCGGCTTTGTCCTCTAGAGCTAGATATTCTGACGCAGTATATCGCTTAGTAGCTGCTAAAACCATATGCGATCGCCTCCTGAAAATTAACCATTGAAATGATTATAGCTAATCGCGATCGCGCTAAATGTAAAATAGGTTTAGCTCATATCGTCGTGAAACCATGCCCGTACCCGTAGAACAGTTACTTAACTCCGAAATCCTTAAACCAGCCCGTTATCTCGGTAACGAGTTTGGCGCAGTGCGTAAACCTTGGGACAATGCGATCGTGCGCTGGTCACTAACTTATCCTGAAATTTATGAGGTGGGCGCGTCCAACTTAGGGCATATCATCCTTTACAGCATTATTAATTCTAAAGATGGGCAGCTATGCGATCGCGCCTATTTACCAGCACCTGACCTATCCGCAAAATTACGCGAAACTAACACTGATTTATTTGCCGTTGAGTCCAAGCGATCGCTACGAGAATTTGACATTTTAGGCTTTAGTCTTAGCTATGAGCTAGGTGCAACCAATGTTTTAGAAATGTTGGATCTGGCGAATATTCCGATGACATGGCAAGAAAGGAGTGAATTAAGTATTGCTGACTGTCCTTTAATCTTTGCAGGGGGACAGACTGCGACATCTAATCCAGAGCCTTATGGTGACTTCTTTGATTTCTTTGCCCTCGGTGATGGAGAAGAATTATTACCTGAAATTGGTGAAGTTCTTAAAGATGCCAAATTAGCAGGTAAAACTCGCCGTGAGACTTTGTTAGCGCTTGCCAATGAAGTTGATGGCGTATATGTGCCTGAATTTTACGACATGGATATTAAGACTGGCGCGATCGCACCGAATCGCCATGATGTCTCGCCTCGCGCTCTGCGCCGTGTCGCCACACCGATGCCAGAACATAGTATTGGACTTGTTCCCTTAGTGGAAACCGTTCACGATCGCCTAACGATCGAAATTCGGCGCGGATGTACGCGCGGTTGTCGTTTTTGCCAACCAGGGATGCTGACTCGTCCCGCCCGTGATGTCGATCCTGAGAAGGTTGTGGATACGATTGAGAAAGCATTGCGAGAAACAGGATACAACGAGTTCTCTTTATTATCTCTCTCTTGTTCCGATTATCTGGCGTTGCCATCGGTGGGAGTGCAGATTAAAAATCGCTTTAAAGATGAGCATATAACTCTCTCATTACCTAGCCAAAGAGTCGATCGCTTTGACGAGAATATCGCGCACATGTTACGCAGTGGTGATGGTCGTCAACAACAGGGGCTGACCTTTGCTCCTGAAGCTGGTACGCAGCGTTTGCGTGATGTGATTAATAAGGGCTTGACCGATGAGGAGCTTTTGCAAGGGATTAAAACAGCCTATACCCAAGGTTGGGACAAAGTGAAGCTGTACTTCATGATTGGCTTGCCGACGGAAACCGATGAGGATGTAATTGGGATTGTGGATACGGTGGCATGGTTACAGAATGAATGTTCGGAAAAGGGTCGTAAGAAATTATCGGTGAATATCACCATTTCTAATTTCACTCCCAAACCCCATACCCCTTTCCAATGGCATACTGTGTCTAGTGGTGACTTTGTGCAGAAGCAGAAATTATTGCGCCAAGAGTTTCGTCGTTTATCTAATGTCAAAGTCAACTACACCGATGTTCGCATCAGTGCAATGGAAGATTTTGTCGGACGGGGCGATCGCCGTTTGGGTAAAGTCGTGCATCGGGCTTGGCAACTAGGCGCGGGGATGGACTCATGGTTTGAGAATACTGAGAAGGCTTTTGGGGCATGGACTCAGGCGATCGCGGAGGCAGATCTCGTATGGGATGCGCCATCGTTAAAAATGCAAGACGATTTACCTTGGGATCACATTGATACGGGGATCGATAAGCAATGGCTGATCGAAGACTGGACAAGGGCGATCGCGGCTCAAATTGTTCCTGACTGCTCCTTTGGGGGCTGTTCTGAATGTGGAGTCTGTGGTCCCGCCTTTGGACATAACATCGTGATTCCACCACCAGAGATTCCGACCATTTCTCTAGAGAAGCCGATTGTTCCTCCCAGAGTGCAGCGTCTTCGCCTGAAATTTGGCAAGCTGGGCGATATGAGCTTGATTTCCCACCTTGATTTACATCGTTTCTTCCAACGCGCCGCCCGCCGTGCAGCGATACCTGTGGCTCATACAGAGGGGTTTAATCCATTACCGCGTATTTCCATTGCCAAGGCTTTGCCCCTCGGTCAAACTAGCAATGCTGAATTTGTTGATTTTGAATTAACGGCTCATATTCCCCTTGCCGAGTTCCAAGAACGCTTTAGTGCGGAACTTGATGATGACTTGCCGATTTATGCGATCGAAGAAGTGGAAGTGCATTCACCATCTTTAGATTCTATTCTCGAAGTTGCGGAATATACGCTAACCCTTGCTTTTATTACTCCCAAAGAGCGCAATGCGGCTGACATCATGGATTTGCTAGAGGGTGCAGGTTACTGCGTACTCGCGACAACTTCTATCCAAATGCCGAAAGTTTCAAAATCAGGTCGTAATCAAATGTTGGAGTTGCGCGATCGCATTTTCGCAATTAATGTCCTTAATCCCGATCCTGAGTTTCCGAAAATTCATTTCATGGGTAGCTGTAAACCAGACAGCAATCTCAAACCTGAGTATGTGGTATATATGATGAATAAGTATCTCGCTGAAGAGGATGAAGTAAAACTAGTCAAAGTTCATCGCGAGTCAATGCGTTAAGACTGCTCTGCCCTGCTTTTCAGGGCAGCAGCAAATTCATCGAATGAGGGCTGAAGATCGGGAATTGATTTAGCAATCAACGGAGACATCAGCCCACTAAAAGCTTCTCTCATTGAAAATTCAACACTTCCGTTAGGCTGCGGAGATAAGCTGTAGGTGCGCTCACCCTTGAAAAGAAGAGGCATCCCGCCAGTCCAAACCATCCGTTTATAGGGAATAAATTCGCTCACCTTGATCGGAAAGGCTCGTTCTGGATTTAGCTTTGCATATACCGTCACTGTCTCGCCAAGAGCAATCTTGCCTTCGACCTTGACAATCGTGGTGTTCCATTGCACCCAGTTGGTTCCATCAACCAAGATATCCCAAATTGATTCTGGTAAGGCTTGGATAATTGTAGATGTACTAAAGCTTTTCATGATTTCAGATCCTTTTTTCTACTGGGCTCTTATTTTTGCAGCTAAACGCTTGAGGTAAAGCGTAGTAGCCATATAGCAAAGCTACAGTGCTTTGTTCTCAAGCTTAAAAATGTTGCAAATCAATACTTTTAAGATGTTTCTGTCTCATTTGATCGGGAACTGGTGTGATCATTAGAAAGTTTGAAGTATCCACTTAGACGATTACAAAAGATACTAGTTGACAAGGGGTTTTCTGGTGTAGACATCACTCAGTGGGTAAAAGATAATTTTGGTTGCACTTGGGAAGTAAGCAAACGGGCGGAAGAGCAGCAAGGTTTTGTTGTTGAATCAAAGCTGGGTAGTGGAGAGAACCTTCGCTTGGATAGGCAAATATCGCAGACTCAGCAAGGATTATGAATTTCATGAGAATGCCTCGGAGTCCTTTATCTACCTAGCTTTGATCCGCAAAATGCTTAGAAATCTTACTGCTGTCAATTCTTAAATGCTTTCTAAAAGAAGGCAAAGATGCTGCTGTCCCAGACAACTTAAAACCAATGCTCACCACAGGCTTTAGCGATTACCCCTGTTAAGGTGACCAACGAACTTGCGTAATCCTAGTGATATAGCTTCGTAAAATTTCACATCAAAAGTTCAAGAAAACAGCTTTTTGAAGGCTGAAACAACCAATCTACGTTCGCTATTTTTACACCTTAACAGGGGTAGCTTTAGCGATCTAAAAATCCAGTCAGGTGGAGGACTAATTATTGCTAAAGATGGAATTGACTCAGGCTTTGGCAACAACAAAATTCCTACAGGATTTATTCTTGGAGGCAAAAAAATGGTAATCCCGATGGCAAAAAAGATGGTTTCATCAACGGATTTATTAACGGTAAAAAAGATGGCAAAGGTACTCAAGCAAATACTTTCCTTCCTGCTGCAATATCTCCAACCTCCAGTAGAGACTAAAGCTAGACAACTTGACTGTCTAAGTTGTCCGAAGCCGCAATATCGGGGCAAAGAGGGAACACCCAGAGTTACATACGATATTGGAGTCGATGGCAGAGTTTCTAATGTGCGATTGCGTCAATCTAGTGGCGATGAGCAAACTGATCGCGAAACCATCGAAGCGATGAGTAAATGGCAATTTAATCCGCAAACTATACCTGAAGGAGGACGTACTAATGTCAAGGCGCGGGTCACTTTTGAAGAGTCAGGTTCACAATTTCAGCGCGAAAATGAAGAACGTAGCCGCAGAGAAAATGAACAGCTCGCCGAACAAGAACGGACTCAGCGCGACGCAATGCGATCGCAACCAGCCCCCACAGCTAAAACACCATTGAATGTACCTCCAGAAAGACTGCCAGCAGCATCGCCAATAGTTAGCCCAGATCCCAGACCAGTAGCCGCTCCTTCTTCCCCAGTCGTTAATGATGCTTTACCACCCGCCCCAGTTGTAAATACACTACCTGCCTCAGTCATTGACACCCCACCTGCCCCAGTTGTTGACACCCTACCTGCGCCTCAATCGACCCCAATAGAGAGTACTCCCGCATTAACACCAACATTAAGCGGCAAATAATCGACATCCTTGAATTGGTGTTGCTAATGTATGAAATCTGTGAATTTATGTAAACAAATAGTGTCGTCTAACACCACCTGCGTTAATGTATATACATGGCACAAGAGACAGAGCAACTCAATCCAAACGCAAACCTAGCTTAGATTTTGAAAGCAAAAAGGAGAAGCAAAAAGAAAGAGTTAAAAGTCAAATCGGATTGACGCTTAGTTGCTCCCCACGATTCTTTCGATCTTTACGGGGCAGTGCTTATTCTAAAGATCGGTGTAGTTTTGATAACTTCGATAGCCTGTATTGTTATTGGGGTCTCTTAACTTTTTGTCCAATGTTTCTTTAGGTTTTGACCTAGCATGAAGACAAGATGAGACAAACTTATGTAGTTGAAAAGATAAGGGCTACAGCGTACAGTTAGTCAATACCAACACGTTCCAGTAAACCTCTAGTAGAAACTTTAATTGAATTACTTTAAAACATGAGTCTAGCAGCCTTCTGCTAGACTCATTCAGTTTTGGTGACAAAAGCAAAGACAATCGCTTCGTAACTACATTTGCTTTTAAATATCAAAACCAAAAACCCAGAGGTGTGAGTCGCCCGCGTAGCGGGCGA
>JANNDZ010000354.1:0-4489 GCA_031378395.1 Pseudanabaena sp. OTE_75_metabat_487_sub | reverse complement strand
ACGTCTGGCTCTCAATCGTCATCTCCTTGACCGCTTTATTTCCCTGTTAGATTTAGACCTTACTTTGATTAAATCTCACCCTAATTTCCACAAACTTTGCTCTTACGGCTCTATCTCTGGCTAACTTTGTCCGTAGTATTGTTACAATGATCTCTGGGGAAATACTTGATCGCTTTTTACAAATGTCAGACACAGGCGATAGCATTAGTATTGTCCGTGCTGTCCGCAAATGGCTCAAGGAAAGAAGTTAAGTAGCAAAATTTAATAAAACCCAAAAGTGTTTCGGTATAACCCTCACTGGGCTTGGTTTTTAATTCACAAGAGTGTCGCCACACTTTTGTGAATTAGTATTAAATAATGAAGCTATGACAAAAAGACGCAAAACTGGCTGTCAAAAAGTAAACTAAATCTTCAAGTACTACAGTTTTTTTGTATGAGCCAGCCAACAGCCCCCCAACCTTGGAGTCAGCGTTTCGAGACAGCGCTGCATCCTGCGATCGCTAGATTTAATGCCAGCATTAGTTTTGACATTAATTTAATTGAATATGACATCACAGGATCGCAAGCACATTCACGGATGTTAGCGAAAGTAGGGATCATCAGCGCCGAAGAAGGGGAAATGCTAGTTAATGGGTTAGAGCAGATCCGCCAAGAATATCGATCTGGGAATTTTAATCCTGGTATTGATGCTGAGGATGTGCATTTTGCCGTAGAGCGTCGCCTGACTGAGCTGATCGGTGATGTCGGTAAAAAAGTACATACAGCGCGATCTCGTAATGATCAAGTCGCGACTGATGTGCGTTTATATTTGCGCGACCAGATCCGCAAAATCCAGACAGACATTAGGACTTGGCAGCAAACTTTGGTGAATAAAGCCGAGCAGTATGTCGAGACGTTCATCCCGGGATATACGCATCTGCAACGCGCCCAGCCGATTAGCCTCGCCCATCATCTTCTTGCCTATTTTGAGATGGCTCAGCGCGACTGGACAAGACTAGATGAAATTTATCAAAGAGTAAATGTTTGTCCGCTTGGGTCGGGCGCATTAGCAGGTACGCCCCACCCAATCGATCGCCATTACACCGCTGAACTTTTAGATTTTGGTTCCGTGGGACGCAATAGTCTTGATGGAGTCTCTGACCGCGACTTTGCCGTCGAATTTCTCTGCGCGTCGAGTTTGGTCATGGTGCATCTTAGCCGCCTATCTGAAGAAGTAATTCTTTGGTCATCACAGGAATTTAGTTTTGTGAAACTTAGCGATCGCGTCAGCACTGGTTCCAGCATCATGCCCCAAAAGAAAAATCCCGACGTTCCCGAATTGGTGCGTGGTAAAACAGGTCGTGTATTTGGACATTTACAAGGTCTGCTAACGATTATTAAGGGCTTGCCTCTGGCTTATAACAAGGATATGCAAGAGGATAAAGAAGGCATCTTTGATGCTGTAGTCACTGTTCGCGCCTGTTTAGAAGCAATGACAATTTTGATCGATGAAGGCATCGAGTTTCAGACTAAACGACTTGGCGAAGCCGTAGCTGAAGACTTCTCGAATGCGACCGATGTTGCCGATTATCTTGCATCTAAAGGAGTTCCTTTCCGTGAGGCATATCAATTGGTTGGGAAGTTGGTAAAAACCTGTACTAGTGAAGGGATTTTGCTCAAGGATCTATCAGTGGAACGCTGGAAGACTTTTCATCCTCAGTTTGAGGCGGATATTGTCCAGGCGATCGCGCCTGCACAGGTAGTCAAGGTTCGTAATAGCTACGGTGGAACTGGCTTCGATCAAGTCAGAATCCAATTAGAAGCAGCCAAAAAACTTATTGCTTAAACCCACAAATGAGTGGCAGCGCGAAGCGCTGCCACTCATTTGTGGATGCTTTTGCGCTAGCATAAGTTTTAGTTAAATTTGCCAAATTTTCGATTTTCTATGCCCAAGCTATTAAAGCCACCAGATCCTAACGATCCTGAATATCAAACCCTCGAACTCAGTGTTAACTTTTATCTGCACCTTGCCATCTATTCGGCTTGCATGACCTGTATGTGGTTTATTCAATCTATTACCGAAAAAATCTGGATCTGGTCAGTTTGGCTAGCCGTGATCTGGGGAATAATTGTCACAGTGCATAGTATTTGGGTTTTGTATAAGGAAAAGCAGATCCAGAAAGTTCAATAGCAAAAATGGTGACTCTATGGCAATCTCATTAGAGGCTAATCCAAACACAATTTCACTAGAAGAGTTTCTTGCTCTACCAGAAACTAAGCCTGCAAGTGAATATATTGACGATCAAATTTACCAAAAGCCAATGCCACAAGGAAAGCACAGCACATTGCAAGCAGAAATGGTCATGGCGATTAACCAAAGAGCTAAACCCCAAAAGCTAGCCTATGCTTTTCCTGAATTGCGTTGCACCTTTGGTAAGCGGTCAATTGTGCCAGATATTGCTGTGTTTGAATGGAATCATATTCCTCTTGATGCTGATGGAGAACCATTGAACAAAATTCAAATCGCTCCTGATTGGATGATTGAGATTCTATCGCCTGCTCAATCACCCTTCTTAATTATCGACAAGCTCGGCTTTGCAATGAAATGTGGAACAAAACTTGGCTGGTTAATTGTTCCTCAAGAAAGGACAGTTTTGACATTTCAAGGCGATCGCTTTAATAGTCATAGAGGAACTGATATTTTGCCCATGCTAGAGATTTTGAGTGATTGGCAAATGTCTGTGCAAGATGTGTTCGATTTACTTAAGTTTTAATTTTGTAATATTGCCCTAATCTTAAGTAACTAGAGAATCCCCAATCACTAAACCCCAATCTAATGAGTACTACAGAACGTATTGAACAGCTCGCCGCCGCGATCGCAGAAGATGTGTATATCGATATTGCTAAATGGCATTTGTATCTAAATGATGCTCATTTGCATCGCCCTCTTGCAGAAAAGTTTTATCCGATGTTGGCAGATGGTATTACATCAGCAGATGTTACAAAAGTATTAAATGGAACGATGATTGCGATCGGTGGCGGTAATCGTGAAATTCCTTTAAGCGATTTGCTCCCTAAATCTTGTCAAAATAGATTATTAACTATTCTGGAAGATTTTGAATATTAAACCAGAACAAGGGGCTTAAGCCCCTTGCAAAAAAAGCTTCTATGATTTCTTCCCCAAATCCTGTTTTCCAGTCAATGCGCCGCCACTTAGCGCTGTGGTATGCGATCGTCACAGCGATTTTGTTGATTGTGTTTGCGACAGGATTCTATTTGTATGTGCAGACGACTTTGATCGATCGCATTGATGACACGATCGATCATGTTGCTGAAGTGATCGAGAGATCTTTGATTCGTTCTAATTTGATTGATTTAGAATCAGATTTTAGCCGCAATTTCTCGGTAAATGCTCAAACGATCGATGCTGATCATATCGATATTGACTGGTTTAGCCCTAGTGGTAAGATTCTCTGGACGACTAATGTAAATACAGAATCATTGCAACCGCGTGAGCAGGGAATATTGCAGCCTGTCTATCGCACTGTGCATTTGTCAGAAGTGGAGCCATTGCGGCAGATGACCGAGCCGATAGTGATTAATGGCAAACTATTGGGATATTTGCGAATTAGTCATCCTTGGTTTGAGGTGACTAAGCCTGTCAAACAGTTATTCCTTGATTTAGCGATCGGCACAACGCTGATGGTATTCGTGGTACTTCTGTGCGGTTGGTGGCTCGCAGGAATTGCGATGGAACCTGTACGCGAATCCTATCAACGCTTAAAGCAGTTCACAGCCGATGCTTCCCATGAGCTTCGCAACCCGATCGCAGTCATTCAAACCAATGTCCAAGTCGCCCTCGCCGACCCTGATCCAGAATTTCAGCGATCGCAATTAGAAGCAATTGAGAGAATTACAAGACGACTAGCAAGATTAATTGATGATTTGCTGTTTTTAGCAAGGCATGATGGCGGTATTGCTAATCAGCGGCGTGAATCTTGCAATTTATCGCAAATTCTCAGTGAAGTTGGCGAAGAACAACAGGCGATCGCACAGCAAAAACAAATTACCTTGGAAGTCCCCAATCAAGAACTAAAACTATTGGTGTCAGGCGATCGAGATCGCTTAGGGCGGTTATTTACCAATCTGATCAGCAATGCGATCGCCTATACGCCCACAAGCGGAAAAGTCCAAATCATCGCTCAAGCTACTTCTCAAAATCAAATTCAAGTCCAAATCAAAGATACTGGTATCGGTATTCCTGAAGCAGAACTATCCCAAATCTTTGAGCGTTTCTATCGCTATCAACCACAAAAAAGTAGTAAATCTAGTTCTAAATCAATAAATCCCATGACCAGTGGATCAGGGCTGGGACTTGCGATCGCAAAGGCGATCGCAGAAAGTCATCAGGGACAAATCAATGTCGAGAGCAAAGTCGGGCAGGGGACGACTTTCACAGTGATTTTATCCCTTAAAACCCAGAAGGGTGAGTCGCCCGCGTAGCGGGCGA
>JANNDZ010000328.1:0-4065 GCA_031378395.1 Pseudanabaena sp. OTE_75_metabat_487_sub | reverse complement strand
GTTGAAGTTTTGAGCGCACCTGCGCCATTGATACGAATAGACATATTGAAATCCAGTTGGGGTCTTTATTTATTCGCTAGAGCCTGTTTGAGAAGTCTCCTATCTAGCATAAATTTCTGCTTTTACCCCCCTTAATCCCCCCTTGCAAAGGAGGGAAACTTAAATCCTCCCCCTTTGCAAGGGGGAGTTAGAGGGGGTAAAAAGCTTCTCAAACACTCTCTTATTCGCTAGACGATCCCTATTTAAATTAAATGATTAGAAAAAGATAAACCTTCAATCTGATCAATGGGAACCATCCAAATCTTATTTTGGTATGGTCGCCATACCGCACTCATGACATAGTGATTACGGATCGAAATGATATGAACATGAGGAATCCCAGAAAATTTTGAGCAGGAGCGTAAGAAATCTAAAGTTCTGATTAGTCGGCTATGCAGAAATGTCGCCATTTCATCACTACAGTTTTGACGCAACATTGGTACAACTTGCGGCTCCGTATCCCCTCTTAACTCGTAAATAATGTGAGTTTTTCCTTTGAAATCAATTTTGCGCGATCGCACCTCCCAGCTGCACAACACACCAAAGCCAATCACAGCCATACCCAAATCAATATGGAAGTCACGCATTTGGAATTTCGTGTTACTACTCATATCTGTGTGGGTGTTATACCCAGTCCAAGCATGAAATCTCTCTAAATTATCGTCGTTAATATCAACTGCCGAACGATAGGGAGAAGTAACAACGCGGTTAATTTGTGTGTTTTCTGAAGGTTGCTCTGATGTCATACTTGTCCCATGAGTGACAGCATTTATTTGCAAAAACTAGACCGATGCAATAAACAACAATCTTACTAAAAATGCGTAAAAGCTGAGGCTATATATCTATTAGCAGCTTAACATTCTTTTATAGAAGTTCTTGGTTAAATTACTCATAGCTTAATAACTGTACAGACATCTATGCCTTCTAAAAGTTCGCTTAACTACCAACAATTGCAACCAATTTATTTACAGCGTGAGTTGCTGCAATATCAGCGTACTTTATTTGCTAATGTCGGAATTTTAGTCGGTCTGACTGCCTTTGGCACATTGGGCTATCGATTCATCGAAGGATGGAGTTGGTTTGATGCTCTCTATATGACAATTATTACCCTTGCCACGATTGGCTATGGTGAAACTAATCCCCTTGATTTTGAGGGGCGCATTTTTACACTTGCTTTAATCGTAATGGGAGTTTTAAGCCTTAGTTATATTGCGGCTCAGTTTACAGCGGCGATCGCTAATGGTCATATTTACAATATTTTTCAAGCGAGACGACAGAGAAAGGTTATGGATGCATTGGACAAACACTACATAGTTTGTGGATTTGGTCGAACGGGGCGACAGGTTACAGCAGAATTTGCGGCGGAGGGAAGTATTTCATTTGTAGTAATTGATAGCGATCCCGTGGCAATTGAGCAAGCTGAGCTAGAGGGTCATCCAGCTTTGCAAGGAGATGCGGCTCTTGATCACACCTTACTGCTTGCGGGAATTGAACGGGCTGTCTGTATTGTGGCAGCTTTGCCATCGGATGCTGAAAATCTCTATACGGTATTATCGGCAAAAACCTTAAATCCTGAGATTAGGGCGATCGCTAGAGCAAGTACAGAGGAGTCGATGCAAAAGTTACGGCGCGGTGGAGCAGATGAAGTAATTTCGCCATATATTACTGGTGGCAAGCGCATGGCGGCGGTGGCGTTACGTCCGCAGGTGATGGATTTTGTCGATGGCATTATCGCTGGAGCAAATCGCTCATTTTATATCGAGGAATATCGCATTGATGACTCTAGCTATGTCGGAGTCACTTTGAAAAAGGCAAGTTTGCGATCGCAGACTGGAGCTTTAGTATTGGCAATTCGTCGGGCTGATGGCGATGTAATTGCGGGGCCTGATGGCAATACGGAAATTTTGCAAGGAGATGTATTGATCTCCATGGGAACACCTGAGCAGTTAAGGGCCCTGAATCAAATCCTGAGTCCGCTTTCCAAAAAAACAAATGTGCTACGGTTACCGCGCATGAAATAGGTAAAGTCTGCGCCCCTGCGGGGCGCAGACTTAGCGTAATTATCATGAAATTTATTGCTCCATCTCGAACGCTTCAAATTGCGATCGCAATCGCGATTAATTCAGAATTCCAGCTTTTGCTAGATCCTAGCGAAATTTCGCTGGAGATTTGCTATCCAAAATATGATGCACATTACACATCAGCGATCGCGTTTTCTCTCGCCAATCGCTTACAGCGAGAACCTGTACAGATTGCTGATGCGATCGCGAAAACTTGTTCACAAAATCTAGAAATATTCGCTCAATCGCAAATCAGCGCATTTGGGAAAGGTTGGTTAAATATAATTTTTAGTGAGCAATATATCGCTGAAATTTTATTGTTTCTGGAGAATTTGCGAATAGAAGGAATTACAAACTGTGATGGATTCTGGCAAAAACACGAAATTGTTCTAATTCCTATAGGGAATTCAACTGAACAATATGTCTATGCCCGATGTTGTGCGCTCATGCGATTGGCGAAACAATTTAATGTAGGGGCAATTCATGAATTGCCCCTACATTTAGAACCTGTGGAAATTAGTTTGTTAATGCGAAATTTGGCGATCGCAGATTATTTAGCAGATGAGAATAGCTCGCCTTTAAATAGACAGAAGCAACAGAAATTATCGCGATCGCTAGCTGAAGCTTTTTTGCAATTTTACGATCGCTGTCGAATTTTTGGAGTACCTCATGAAATTGCGATCAAGCGATTATTACTAATTAGAATTACGCAAAAAATGCTCCTCGCGATCGCACCGTCCGAAATTAATTACGCAATGTACTTGTGAAAACCGTAAGGTTGCGCCCCTGCGGGTCACAACCTTACGGTTTTTTTATCGAAGCATCAACATGGCATCCCCAAAGGAATAAAAACGATATTCTTTAGCGATCGCTTCTTGATATACCGACATTAAAAATTCGCGACCATTTTCACCCAAAAACGATGACACCATCATGAGCAACGTGGACTTGGGTAAATGAAAATTAGTCACCATTCCATCTAAAACTTTCCACTCATAACCAGGATAAATCATCAAATTCGTTTTACCCCTAAAAGCCTGAAAATTTGAGTTTTCCAGCGATCTCGCCACCGTACTACCAACGCCGATCACCCTCCCACCGTTTGCTTTGGTTGCTTTGATTTTAGCGATCGTCTCCTCAGGTACTTCACACCACTCGTTATGCATCACATGCTGCGTGATGTCCTCCGTCTCTACAGGGCGAAATGTACCGATTCCCACATGTAGAGTCACAAATGCTTTGCCAACGCCCATATCAGTGAGCTTTGCAAATAGCGCCTCGGTAAAATGTAAACCTGCTGTAGGTGCTGCGATCGCTCCTGCAATCTCTGCATAAATAGTCTGATAGCGATCTGGATCAGCATGGGAATCGGTGACATAGGGCGGCAAGGGCACTGTTCCTAGTTGATCGATAATTTTGTCAAGGTCAGCACCAGCAGGAATATGAAACTGCAATTCTCTCGCTCTGGTGGTTGTCTCAATTCCTTCGACCGTCGCTTTGACATTTTCCGAAAAGATGATCGTGCTACCAATCGGCAAGCGCTTACCAGGCTTAACCAAGGCTAGCCAGCGATCATGTCCAACTGGCTCCATCAGCAAGATCTCGACAGGCACACCTGATTGCTTATGCCCATACATCCTCGCAGGAATGACTTTGGTGTTATTAAAAACAAGCAAATCTCCTGCCTGCAAAAAGTTGGGCAAATCGTAAAAGTGCTGATGCAGTAAATTGCGATCGCTTTCAACGATCAATAGTCGCGAAGCATCCCTTGGTGTAACTGGATCTTGAGCTATGCGATCGCTTGGCAATTCATAGTCATAGGCGCTTAAAGCATAATCAGGCTCAAGTTCAGTCGCAGGCGATGAAGTCATAGAAAAGTTACACTTTGGGACATTGGCGCTACTTAAGTAGCTAAGCACAGTTAAATATAAAACCCCAAAAACTGTACCGCCCGCGCAGCGGGCGG
>JANNDZ010000324.1:0-5181 GCA_031378395.1 Pseudanabaena sp. OTE_75_metabat_487_sub | reverse complement strand
GCTGAAATAGAAAATCAGATTCAAAGAATGACATGTTTAGAGGTTAATGGTAAACAATTAGACCTTGGCAAATGGTTTGTCGATATTTTGTACGTACCAACATTAAAATTGGAATGATTTTTTGTCTGGAAGTCCCTAAAGCGATCGCACTGGAAAAGAGAAAGATGCCGAGCACATAGGTGGGAGTCCTCAATAGTTGTAATGACTCTGACCAAAGTTGCGGCAAGAAGCCTCTCAATATGCTGACATTCTCAGAGGATAAAGCTGAGGAGTTCGCTAATGGCGGATTGACCTTCGGCTGTTCCAGACTCTCAAGACTAGTTGCTGAAGAGGAATAGAAAAGCGGAACACCACCTTTAGACATCGCTATTGGTTTCTTCTCAGGGACAGGAGGGCTTGGCAGTTTGGCGATCGCACTTTGTCGAACTTCATGGATTCGCCCGTTATCCAAAGTAACTATTCTTGTGGTCAATTTGACTAACTCTTTCCAATCAGCTTGATTGTTTGTCACCATCACAATAGTTTTGCCTTGAGATACACAGAGGCGTAGTTGCTTCCAAAAGTCAGCATATCCTTCCGCATCGAGATTGCGTGTCGGTTCATCTAATACCAGTAGTTCGGGCTTTCCAGCCAAGGCTAAGGCAAATAATAGTCTCTGTTCTTGACCACCTGATAAATTTGCCGCCCAGTCTTTGTGCTTTCCTACTAAGTTCACCATATTGAGAATCTCTTCGGTAGAATGCGCATCGGGGTAGTAACTGCGCACGAGGTCAATTAACTCTTTAACCGTCAGATTTTTGGGCGGGCTCACCTTTTGTAAAACCACACCTACGCGCGTCTTTGCCGATGGAAGAATTGGCGATCGTCCCAACAACGTGGCTGTCCCTGCATCAGGCTTTATTAAACCAAGGATGATGTTGAGCAAGGTTGTTTTGCCCGCGCCATTTGTGCCACGCAGGACAACGAATTCTCCTTGATGAACAGTCAAACTGATCTCTTGAAGAATGGATTTCTGTCCGAAGCGTTTAGAAATATTTTGAAGTTCGATCAAGTGCATGATTTCCGATCCAGCATTGTGAAAGACTACAAGGTTCAATGCATGAACTGGCTGACAATCCAACCAACTACAAATCCCGCACCAACCGCAACCATCACAGAGGTTCCAAACGCTGTAGTTAGCACGAGTACAGTGGCTGCACTAGCTCCTAGAGCCAAGATTACAGGTACGGTGGCAACTGGTGCGATCGGATTGCAACTACTAAAACTAAAGATACAGTTGTTGCTTCCTTTGTTTGCGAACAAAAACATGGTCAGCACCAGTATGCCAAGTAACCCAGTTACAAGAAGGCGATCGCCAGACAAGGCATTCCAGCGTTCTCGTAGTTTTGATAGGACAGAAGCATTGGATGACTCATCAGATGAAGCAATATTTTTTGCCTGAAGTTTGGGGGAAGGGGCAGTAACTTGCGCGGGCTGGTTTTGCTGAACGACTTTACTGGTCTCAGAAATGCTGGCGTTCGGTTTGGAGGAAGACTGCATGGATATACCTCGTGAGGTCGAAGTGATAACTTTTACACTTTACGAGACACTGGCAACTTTGATGAAAAATTTAACGAAAAACCACATTGCTACACCGAGGCAAGCTGTGACGATCGCAGGGGCTCCTGCTACAGCCGAGACGATCGCTATGGCTGTACCTGATGCAGTTGCGATCGCATTGGATGTGATCATGTCGCGAGGAGGATCTTGCGGTTTTGGACTGGCAAGATCATTGCGATCGTTATGTGACAACCAATTGGGAATCTGCGATCGCTGAGTAGTATGGGGATCTTTTTGAGGATGGCACTTGGTAGGTAATGTGTCGATCCAAGCAATGATCGGTGCACAGGAATGTTGGATTTCCCAAGTAATCCCACTTAGTAAGAACGTCCACAGCAAAAATAGAACCCAGACAATGGCTTTTGTAGCGATCGGTTGTTTAGGTAGAGATTTTGCTGGTTCTGCAATAGTCTGCATGACTTTAGGCAATGGTTGATTTGTCCCAAATCATATCTCAATGAATAACATATGACACTAATGATTTTGGGGTAGAATGAGCCTTTGTTGGTCAGGTTTGTCAGACAATGAGCGAGATAAAGAGTAATTCAATAAATTCAGCCAATCAAGTGCCCAATCAAGTGCAGTTTCTTGATGAATTTGAAGTAGTTGTCGTTGGTGCAGGACATGCAGGCTGTGAAGCCGCCCTCGCTTCGGCAAGAATGGGCTGCAAAACTTTACTCCTCACCCTCAACCTCGATCGCATTGCATGGCAACCCTGTAACCCTGCCGTTGGTGGCCCCGCCAAATCACAACTCGTCCATGAAGTTGATGCCCTCGGCGGCGAAATTGGCAAGATCACCGATCGCACTTATTTACAAAAAAGGATTCTCAATAGTTCACGGGGCCCCGCTGTTTGGGCATTGCGAGCACAAACCGACAAGCGCGAATATGCCGCCGAAATGAAAACGGTAGTTGAGAATGAGCCGAACCTCTCCGTGCGCGAGGGAACGGTGATTAATACTTTGCTAGATGCCAACCAAGGAATTATCGGAGTCGAGACTCAGTTTGGTGTGGGTTATGGTTGCAAAGCCGTGATTTTGACAACTGGCACATTTCTCAATGGGAAGATCTGGGTGGGCAATCGATCGATGTCCGCAGGTCGGGCTGGGGAATTTGCAGTGGCTGGACTCACTGAGACACTAAATGCTTTGGGATTTGTTACCGATCGCCTCAAAACTGGCACACCTGCACGAGTCGATCGCCGCAGTGTGGAATATAGCCAAATGGAAGTCCAACC
This sequence comes from Pseudanabaena sp. OTE_75_metabat_487_sub, assembly GCA_031378395.1. Lineage (GTDB taxonomy): Bacteria > Cyanobacteriota > Cyanobacteriia > Pseudanabaenales > Pseudanabaenaceae > Pseudanabaena. The sequence continues at coordinate 2,345 of JANNDZ010000324.1, read as the reverse complement.
ATCAGATACTGAGCATAACTGGTTCAGCTTCGATCCGAGCGCGTGGGTAGAGCGCGAACAGATGAATTGTTATTTAACTCGCACTACTGCTGAAACCCATCGCATCATTCGCGAGAATCTTCATCTTACGCCCGTTTATGGTGGCTTTATTGATGCAAAGGGCCCGCGCTATTGTCCTAGTATTGAAGATAAAATTGTGCGCTTTGCTGACAAAGAGAGCCATCAAATTTTCATTGAGCCAGAGGGACGGGATATTCCTGAGCTTTATATTCAGGGCTTCTCTACGGGAATGCCTGAGAATATTCAATTGCAAATGTTGCGAACTCTCCCTGGGCTGGAGAATTGCCATATGCTCCGCGCGGCCTATGCAGTGGAATATGACTACATTCCTGCGACTCAGTGTTATCCGACCTTGATGACCAAATTAATCGAAGGGCTATTTTGTGCTGGTCAAATTAATGGAACTACGGGCTATGAAGAGGCTGCTGCGCAAGGATTAATTGCAGGTATGAATGCGGCGCTCTTTGCTAAGGGTAAAGAGATGGTCGTGTTACCAAGGGCTAGCAGCTATATTGGTACTTTGATAGATGATCTCTGTACGAAGGAATTGCGCGAACCCTATCGGATGTTGACTAGCCGTTCTGAATATCGCTTGATTTTGCGATCGGATAATGCCGATCGCAGACTCACGCCAATTGGACGCGAGATTGGTCTAGTCGATGATCGTCGTTGGCAACTTTTCTGTGATAAGCAGGAGCGCGTTTATGCAGAAGTAAAACGCCTCAATGAAACTCGTGTGAAGGAAAAGGATGAGCTTGGGCAAAGGATTACCGCCGAAACTGGTGAAGCAATTCGTGGTGCAATTACTCTTTCTGATTTGTTACGTCGTCCTAAGTTTAACTATGCGGAATTGATTCATTACGGGCTAGCCGATCCTAACTTAAATCGATTTGAGCGTCTGGCAGCGGAAATCGAAGTCAAGTATGTGGGCTATATCCAACGTCAAGAACATCAAATCGAGGAAGTCGCTAAACATAGCGATCGCAAGTTGCCAACTGATATTGACTACAATGCGATCGAGACTCTATCTAAAGAATCAAGAGAGAAGCTTAGCAAAATTCGTCCGATGACGATTGGACAGGCTAGCCGTATTGGTGGCGTGAATCCTGCGGATGTGAATGCGTTGCTAGTTTATCTAGAAATTCAAAATCGCCTCTCGGCTAGAACTAGATAAAATGTTGCGGCGGGCTTTGCCCGCCACAATATTTTGGGATTTTATATTTCATCAGGATCTAGTCCAAGCGCTCTGAGCCTTTCGGCAAGTCGTTGGACTTTTTGTTCGGCTTGTTTTTGTGCTTGCTCAGCTTGTTCTTTAGCAAGACGTTCTTGAGATGCGATCGTCCGCTCTTGGTTGGCGATCGCATCAACATCTAATCGAGCCTGTTTTTCAGCGATCGCCCGTTCATCGCCAGTCAGCAACAAATTTCCCGACTCGTCCCACCAGCGTAACCATGTGGTCGTACTTTCTTGTTGCAATCCAATTTCCACACCCATTGGTGCAATAGGATAATGTCCGCGATCGTTAGGTTGCATTTTGGTATAGCGACCATTGAGCAATTGATAGACCTCAACATGATCTTGCCATCCGTTAAAGATCACATAAAACGGAATCCGAATCGCTTGCTCATAAACCCAGAACTTTCCTGCTTTTTCGGTTTCTCTGGGTGGTGTTGCATCTCTCTCTTCTGAACCATTCCCAGACACAAACTCGATCGCAATGAGGGGCGCGACAAATTCTTTCCACAATACATAAGAACGGCGATATTCGCCATCGAGAAGCGGCGATACGTTAGGCACATAAAACCAATCTGGTGCTTCAGCTCCTTTTTCGGGTGGCTCCATCATGCGCCAGTAAATGCCGCTATCCTGACCGATGCAATAGCGTCCATCGGGATGTAATTTTTCTAAGACGGGTGTGATCGAGCTGGTTAAAACTATACTTTGTGGATGTTCCTGAAAGTTTTTCACAAAGGTTCCGTCTGAATCTGGGAGTTGTTTATGATCGGGAAGAGTAATTGGTGTTGTGGGAATGAGTGGAGTCGGTAGCGCTGTTGGCTTAATTGGTGATTCGGTGGTTTGCATAGTAACTCCAAGAGGTACGTTGGCTCGATTTTAGCATGAGATGATATGGGGAATTTACAGCGCTTTGCGCTCAAATCTAAACCAAGAAATTTTTTGAAAGTGTTGCAAAGCAACACTTTCAAAAAATTTCTTGTGGTTCGTTTGATCGGTAATTGCTGTAAGTGTCATCTAATTTTTAATAATGGGTTCTTAATAATTCTGTT